>NZ_JBQKUM010000032.1:0-54440 GCF_054968605.1 Pseudoalteromonas sp. G5_S1_14_S5
CACCTTATGTGCTCTTTTATTATCTTGTTACCAGTGAGAATCGTGGATTAGAACACCTGTTCATCGTCGGCATCGATCGATAGATTGATTCTGTCTCGTACTTCGTCGACTTGCATGTCTAGATGAATGGCATTGCAACACGCAGGGCAGTCGTCGTAAAAATCTTGGCTACCGTTAGAAGCGTCGAGCGTTATATTAATACCGTGCCCGCAATGGGGGCAGGAGACGTGTTTCTCTGTGTATTTCTGCATGACAAATTCTCCTCAAGCTAACTTATACCAGCTGACTGCTTATCTATTGTGACAAGTATTACACAGCCTGAATCTTCTTAATACACGCTTCTGTTTGCGCCAGATATTCACCGCCAAATTGATTACAGTGATTAAGAAGGTGGTACAAGTTGTAAATGTCTTTTCGATCAGTATAGCCAACGTCAAGCGGCATGACACTTTGGTACCCTTCATAAAACTCAGGTGGGAAGCCTTGAAACAATTCAGTAAGCGCTAAATCACACTCGTGGTCACCCCAATAACAAGCAGGGTCGTAGCAAATTGGACCAAATGCCGAATTAGCTACATTGCCATTCCAAAGATCACCATGAAGTAATGAAGGGCGAGGGTTGTGGCCAGCAAGTCTCATGTTCACCATATCAACGATGTCGTCAATATCCCCGAACTCGATACCTTTCTCCTTTAGCAGCTGGAGTTGAAATCCGATGCGTTGTTCTGAAAAGAAACGGCCCCATTTTTTATGCCATGGATTTGGTTGAAGTGTACTGCCGATGTAATTGTCTTGGTCGCAACCAAACTTTTTTTGCTCACCCCATTGATGAAGCTTGGCAAGCTGGACACCAAAGTCGTAACTGTTGTTACCTGTCTCAAGTGGTTTAGTGGGCAGATAGTTAAGAATGATAAATGAACACTCTTTAGTTTTACCAATCAGCACCAGCTCAGGCACGTAGACGGTGGAAGTATCTCTTAATAAACGAAGGTTCTCAGCTTCAATCTCAAACTTAGGTAGAAACTCTCGCTGATTCACCTTTACGAAGTAACGTTCATTACCGTCGCTGATCATATAGCAATCATTTATGTCGCCACCAGTCACTTTAACGCGCTCAGTAATCTGGAAATTGAATAGAAGTGTGTCTGAAAGCTGCTGAGAAATGGCCTGCCACATAGGAAATCCTCAATAAACTGTTGGAGTGAAATACTATCGTTTGATAGCAATAGTTTAGGACAAATCTGCGTGATTTATATACGTTCTGGTCAATGTTCTCAGCACTAGTACAAGACAGTACCGATCATTTAACGGTTTTGTGAACTCGGACTGTGCAAATACCTTTGATAAATCAGTAAAAAGTAATTACTAGCCGCGAAATAGTTGGAACAAATATCACGTGCGACACCAAATAACGTTACTTCCGCTAGAAAATCATCGATAGCTTGTTAAGGTTTATGCACTAATGCTAGAGAGAACTGTTGATACGTCGTGGTTTGAATATAGCGGGTACTTGTTATCGAGTGAGCTGCTTTGTGTATTTATTGATTCAATTTTGCACTTAAATACTAACAAAGATCATTTTAATACTCGTTATGGCAATAAAATGATGACAAATGACTTTATATACATAGTATTAGCCTAATACGTATTAATCTGCCCTAGAGCTTAGAACGGAGATTTATTGTGGTTGTAGAAACCGATGGCTACCTAGCTTTGATCGAGCACCTATCATTCAACCTAGATGTATTTACTAATGGTAATGGTGATACCGGAAACGAAAGTGTCGAAGACATAGTGACTGACATGATTTCAAGCAACATTATGGCGATCTTCGAGCAAAACCCTGAGCTGCATTCAAGTGTACGTTTTCAGTTGCTTAAAGAAGCAGATGCCGTGGTTGCTGATTTAGGGGAAGTGCTTGCAGGCGTATGGGCTAAGAAAGCGACAAACGAACAGATAGTATTTCTAGACGAGTACATCGCATTGGTGAAGAACCTATTTGATACTGCAGTAGCAAAATACGATTAACCTCTATTTGTCATTAGTGACTCTTTTTGTGGTTAATGACTCTTTATTGACGGGACTTGAAAGCGTAGCACTTTTATGAGGTTGCCTTTAATTCGATTGGTGGCCTCGCAAATACACTATATGCGCCTAAAGTGCCAAAATTTAGAAGCCCAATATGGGTTATCTAGTCTGGATATGATCACACCTTTCGACGTAGACGCATGCAGGAACTGGTTGTTTCCCAAATACACACCAACATGCCTAACGGTGAAAGACGTCTTGAAAAACACCAAATCTCCACTCTTTGCTTGCTCATAAGCGATTTCAACGCCTTGTTTACTCTGTTCTTTTGTCGTTCTTGGCAATGCTTTCTGCGTCGCATTTTGCACGGCAATTTGGACAAAAGCAGAACAATCCACGCCTCTGAATGAAGTTCCACCGAAATGATAAGGTACGCCTTTCCACTGCTTATAGACACTCATATAAGCATTAGTAGTCAATTGTTCTGACTTTGATAGAGGTTTATTTGCAATTTGGCTGCTTTTAGAAGGGGATGGTGCTAAGCTACAAGCGGTTAATGTTGTGAAAGTTATTGTCACTGCAAGCATTTTTCTGAATTTCATATGTAACTCTTCTGAAATGAAACTGAAATAACAGCGTAATCAAGGGCTTCTAGTATACCGACTAACTTAAGGATATCTCTTTTTGTAGTCAAACTGGATTTCGCATGACTCACAGCAACTTATCAGTAAAACCCTCACGTTATACATTCTCGCTCATT
The DNA here is from genome assembly GCF_054968605.1 of Pseudoalteromonas sp. G5_S1_14_S5. Classification (NCBI taxonomy): domain Bacteria; kingdom Pseudomonadati; phylum Pseudomonadota; class Gammaproteobacteria; order Alteromonadales; family Pseudoalteromonadaceae; genus Pseudoalteromonas; species Pseudoalteromonas sp. G5_S1_14_S5. The sequence continues at coordinate 2,789 of NZ_JBQKUM010000032.1, forward strand.
CAAACGGTTAGTGCCGTATTTATTTCGATTCTTCTACTTGTTAGCTTTTTATCTATGGTCAGTATTCGCGGCGTAGATAGAGTAGGAGGATACTTTGATACTCTGTCTGAGCAAGCATTACCACTCGCTCTACATAACGCAGAATTAACGCAAAGCGTATTAGAACAAGTCAAACTGCTTACCTACAGCACTCAATCGACGGATTTAGACACATTAAATCAAACACTTTATTTGATCGATGAGCTCGCAGCAGAGAGTAACAATACGCTTAAAGAACTCCTTTTTATCTCCCAATCTTTTCCTGATGCGATTTCTCTTGAACAAAAACAGAGCCTTATCGACGATATGGCACAACTACAACAAATGACCAACACGGTTTTATCAGCACAAATTGAAATACAAAGTAAGCAAAACCTGATTGACAGTAAAATTGGTGAGTTTCGTTACGGCGTAGGATCTATCGGTCCTGAAATGAATCGTATTAGCTCATTCTTAGTGGAAGATAATCCAGAAGCGAGTGACGCGGCCAACCGCTTTACGTCGAGTGCATCTGCGATGGCCAACACTTTCTTAATGTTGATGATGCAAAACGACCTTGAGAAAGCCGAAGATGAATATCGTCAATTGAGGAACCGAATCGCAGGTCTTAACTTGGCCTACAGTGATTTCTCAGATTGGCACCCGGACATTATCGAATTCGCGAGCCTAATCGCCCCTTATGAAATGGTAAAAGAGGGCTTTACAGAAGAGGGCGTAATCAAGCAAATATTGCTTAAGCTAGAGTTAGTTAAACAGCAAGAGCAAAACTTAGCGCAAGTCATTGGACTAGCAAATACAGTGATTAACACGCTCAATCAGCTATCGTCGACAGCGTCTCAACTGATTGATAAGAGTGAGCTAGTCGTAAATCAAACCATTACCAATATAGATCGCGTGTTGTTCATTAGTGGTTTAGTGATCGCAATGATCATTATGACGTCATGGCTAGTACTGCGTCGCTGGATGAACAAAGGCTTAAAAAACATTACACGTCAGTTAACGTCACTTACAGAACATGACTTCTCGAAGCAGAGCGAGTTGCTTGGCCCACTAGAACTACAAGTCATCACCTATAAACTTAATACGGTTGTCGGTTCAACGGCCGATTCTATTCGTTTAGTTACTCGAAATTGTGAAACGCTTTATCAGACCGCAGAAGTGAGTCACGACGCTGCAGAGCAAACCAACTTAAGTTTGCATGAGCAGAATGAATCACTACAGAATATGATCACCACAATCACACAACTTGAAGCGTCCATTGGCGAAATCTCGCGTATTTCAAACGCATCGAATGATGATGCTCAGGTCGCAGAAGACGAGTCAGTGAGTGGTAGTCAGGTTATTGGCTTAAACCAAGAGCGCTTACAAGCTTTAGAGCATTCATTAAACATGAACGAACAGTCTATGGCTGATCTTGATGGGAGAGTGAAGCAAATTCGTGAAATGGTCGACATGATCAGTGGTATTGCAGAGAACACCAACCTGTTGGCATTGAATGCCGCGATAGAAGCAGCGCGAGCGGGAGAACAGGGCCGTGGTTTTGCAGTAGTTGCAGATGAAGTAAGGAAATTAGCGAGTGGTACATCTCAGCAAACCACTAATATCCGAAACATGATGAATGAGCTGGTGGCGGCGGCGGATCGTTCTCGTACGTCAGTTACCGAGTCAAGGACTGAAATGGCCAATGCACTACAAGCGAGCGGCGATGTAAAACAAGCTTTTGAGAAGATTGAAGTTGCAGTTAACCAGATTAAAGACCGCGTCGAGCAAATTATGGTCGCAACTGAGCAACAGGCTCGTGCTACTGTTGATGTGACTCACTCAATCACGCGCGTATCCGAGCAGGGAGAAAACACCAAACTGCAACTTGAATCTATGATTGAAAGCTCTGAGCAAGTTGGTGAAATCGCAGGCCATCAGCAAGCTATGCTTCATAAGTACGTATTGAAGTAATTGTGTCAACGTCGTCCGAAAGTGGGAATTGCCGCTGAAGGGTAGAAAGGTACGCAGATAAAAATGGCTCAATCTCTTATGAGCTTGCGACATTTTTTATTATCTTAACGCGTTAGGTCTGGTCTTCCGAATTAGGGAAGGAAGCGAATGGTTGGCGTAACATTAAGTCGAGTCTTTGCTCTTTTCCATCACGTATCTCGGGTACGCCAATGCTTACCTTATCGTGACCAAGCTTGGGTTGAGCATGATACGTCTTAAACCAGATATCCCACACTGATAGGAAGAAACCAAAATTAGAGTGGGTCTCTTTGACGATGACTGAATGGTGCACTCGATGCATGTCTGGCGTGACAATCACTTTACGAAGCTGTTTGTCGAACCATAAAGGTAAACGACCGTTGCTGTGATTGAACATTGCACTCACATTCAATACGACCTCGAATATCACAACGGCTAGAACTGGTGCGCCCAATACGAAAATCAACGCAACCTTAATCAACATCGACAAGATCATCTCAATTGGATGAAAGCGGGTCCCCGTAGTTACGTCTGTATCCAGATCTGCGTGATGAACACGATGAAGTTTCCATAGGGCTGGGATACGGTGGAAGACGAGGTGCTGAGTGTAAATAGCCAGGTCTAATAATACGACACAAAGGAACACGGTGATTTCAAAGGGTAGGCTGATGTTATTGAATAGACCCCATTGATTATGTTCCGCAATCAGTGCCGCTTGAAATGCCGCAACAGGTATTAATGTTGCCAGTAAAACACTGTTAAACGCCATCAATAAGAAGTTATTTCCCCATCGAAACCACTTGTTTTGCGTTAGTGTTTTTCTAGGAGCTTGGTATTCCCACAGAGCACACAAGACAAAAGCGGTGATAAAACAGACAAGGCGAAGTAGTGATGGGTCCTGCATAAGAATTCCTTCTATCATTATCAAGCCACTGTAAGTACAATCGTGCCACTTTTCTAGTTCTATCTATCGTTATTGTCCATGAGAATTCACGCTTTCCACCATCTATACCAACACCGTTTATCACTTTCTACAAAGCCGTTTAACGCGCGTGGATGTAAGGTGGTGCGATGTGAGTATTGCAAAATCAAACAAGACAGTTGTATCTGTGAGCATCAACCAGACATAGATACGAACGTAGCGACCATGTTGATCTTGTCTGATAACGAAATCTTAAAGCCAAGTAACACGGGCCGTTTGATTGTAGACACGGTGAAAGACAGCCATGTGTACCTTTGGCATCGAACTGAGGCAAACACAGAGATGCTTGATGTTCTTAAGGACGAAAAATATCAGCCTGTGATTGTGTTTCCAGAAGACTATACCGATGACAAATCGCGAGTGGTTCAAGACCTGCCGCAAATGCGTGATCCAAACAAAAAGCTACTTCTGATTTTCATCGATGGTAGCTGGCGTGAAGCAAGACGTATCTTTAGACGTTCTGAGTACCTGCAAGATTTACCTGTGTTGTCGATTAAACCTGAATCGGTTTCTCAATACATGATGCGAAAGTCAGACAATGAGCAACACCTCTCAACTGCAGAGGTTGCGAGCTTGGTATTAAAACAGGCTGGTGAAGAGCAGGGCGCAAAAACATTACAACTATGGTTTGAAGTGTTTCGCGAAAGCTACATGCTAAGTAAGACTCGTTACAAGTCGGATCCGACCAAACCAAGCCTGAATGCTTTCATAGCGCACAGTAAAAATGAGACGTCACTCTAACCTTTAACCGCTTTGTGCTGACTTGTTGTTCAAACAGACTCAAACACGAGATAAGTTTGTTATCTATCACGGTTTGTAGGGGGGGTGTTATGGATAATGTACCCCAGTTGTTTTGTTTAAAGAGTTTATTTGCCCGAGCTTAGGGAAAAATTGGAGAGATTTCATGTATTACGGCTTCGATGTTGGCGGCACTAAAATTGAATTTGGTGCATTCAATGAGAAACTTGAGCGAGTTGCAACAGAGCGCGTTCCAACACCAACAGATGACTATCAATTACTGCTTGATACCATCGCTGGTTTAGTAAAGAAATACGATAGCGAATTCTCTTGCGAGGGCAAAATCGGCCTTGGCCTTCCTGGTATGGAAAACGCAGACGACGGCACTATGCTGGTTGTTAATGTTCCTGCATCAACAGGTAAGCCATTACGTAAAGATTTAGAAGCGCTAATCGGTCGTAGCGTAAAGATCGAAAACGATGCGAACTGTTTCGCGCTTTCTGAAGCATGGGATGACGAGCTAAAAGACGAGCCATCGGTTGCTGGTCTAATTCTAGGTACAGGTTTTGGCGGCGGTTTAGTTTACGAAGGTAAGGTATTCTCTGGTCGGAACCACGTTGCCGGTGAGCTTGGTCATATACGTCTACCTTTGGATGCATGGTTCCACCTTGGTGACAACGCACCACTATTAGGTTGTGGTTGTGGTAAAAAAGGTTGTCTAGACAGCTACCTATCGGGTCGTGGTTTCGAATTGATTTACGAGCACTACTTTGGCGAGAAGAAAAAAGCGATTGAGATCATCCAAGCTTACAACGAAGGTGAGGCTAAAGCGGCTGAACACGTTGACCGCTTCATGGAGCTTTTAGCAATCTGCTTTGCGAACCTGTTTACTGGCCTAGATCCACACGTAGTTGCACTGGGTGGTGGTCTTTCAAACTTCGAGCTTATTTACGAAGAAATGCCAAAGCGCGTGCCTAAATACTTACTGTCTGTTGCTAAGTGTCCGAAGATCATCAAAGCAAAACACGGTGATTCAGGCGGCGTTCGTGGTGCTGCATTCCTAAACATCAAATAGTGATGGTTTTCAGCTAAACACATTACGCCGAATAAATAAAAATGCCGCAATCTCAAAAGAGGTTGCGGCATTTTTTATTGTTTGGTGATTAAAGCCAGTAACTCGTTATTAAGAACGAAGCTCACTAGGAAATTACTTCTTCTTTTTACCAACACCAAGGTTTTCTTTTTGCTTCAGTGTAAGCTTTGAAAAACCTAGCTTACGGAAGTAATTGTCTTGGTAGTTACGAACTGCTTTAGTATCTGAAATCAACTCAAGCTGCTGCTCCGTTTTTAGGTATTCAGTGATGTCGATGCCTTCAGCATCCGCAACCGCTTCTTGGATAGTGCGGTGTTCTTGTTTTGAAAACAGTAACTCTTTTTCTTCGTCTTTGTACGTGTACAGAATGGTACGAGCCATGATGCGCTCCAATAGAATTTTTACTTTGGGCGCACTCTACATAAAAACCGTACGTCGCTCAAGGTAATGGTAAGAAATCTTAAGATTAACTTAGTTAATGGGTTACTTATTAAGGTTAGCTCAGAAATATAAAAGCCCCTTGCGACTAAACCATCGCAGAAGGGGCTTCGAACGTTCGAGCTCTAGTGCAATCAACACACCTTAGGCAGTCTTACTAATTAAACACGGCCTTGCAGTGGAATGATCGTCACTGTTTCACCAACTTTGACAGTATCAACCGATGGTGAAATTTCAATTAAGCAGTTTGCTTCACTCATTGAGCGCAAAATGCCTGAGCCTTGTTTACCAGTCGTCTTAACTTCAAGTACACCAGATTCGTTCATAGTGAACACACCACGACTAAATTCAGTACGGCCTTGGCGAGAACGTAATTGCTCAGTAGCTACCGCATCCGCTTTTACTGGCGTCCAGTTTGTTTGACCTTGCAGCTTGCGAATCGCTGGCTCAACAAAGTTGATGAACGACACCATTACTGCGACTGGATTGCCTGGCAAACCAAAGAATGGTTTATCTTCAATTTTACCGTAAGCAAGAGGACGACCCGGACGCATGTTGATACGCCAGAAGTTAATATCACCCAATTTATCTAGCGCGAGTTTGATATAGTCAGCGTCACCAACAGACACACCGCCAGACGTTAGTACCATGTCAGTCTCTAACGACGCAGCATGAAGGACATCCATCATCTTCTGTTCGTCATCTTCAATGATGCCGTAATCAACGATGTCACAGCCCAGTTTTTGAAGCATACCAATAATAGTAAAACGGTTTGAATCGTAGATAGAATTTGGTTTTTGCTCGCTACCTGGTGCTTGAACTTCATCACCTGTAGAGAATACGCCAACTTTCACTTTACGTAGAACAGGGCAGGTGCCGAATCCCAGTGATGCCATCATGCCCATTTCTGGCGCTTCGATTCGCGTGCCACAAGTAAAGACAGGTTGGCCGATTTCAAGATCTTCACCCGCCATACGGACATTTTGTCCTACTGAGATTTTTGCGTTTGGGAAACTAACTGTGTTACCTTCTTGAACAGCTTGCTCACGCATAACAACCACATCAACACCTTCCGGCATTGGTGCACCTGTCATGATCTTAACCGCTTCTCCTTGTTGAACTGTCTTGTCGTAGCCGTGTCCTGCCATAACTTCAGCAACAACGTAGTAGCTATCTAGATCTAAATCTTCACTACGAATGGCATAACCGTCCATTGCAGAGTTAGTGTTCTGAGGTACATTGATTGGTGAAATAACATCTTCCGCCAATACGCGACCATATCCTTGTTCTAGGGCAACGGATTCCGTCAGCTCTAGTGCATCGATACTATCAACAATCATTTGCTGACCTTGAGTCACTGTAAGAACTACAGGGGAAAAAGAATCGCAACATATAATCGGTGTATTATCCTTTGATGATGAACACGCCGATGTTTTACTTGTTTTTGATACAGGGGCAAATGACTGAGTGTATTCAATGATGAAATCACGAATTGCTTCTAAGTCACTGATCGCCATTTGTGGTAGGTCAGATTCGACTTTGCTGTCTGCAGCGATAGCAATGATGTTGTTATCGTTTGGATAGAGCCAAGGTTTACCCACTTCATCACGGTGAAGCTCAATTTTAGGGAAAGCGATGTTCTTGCAGCCTTCAACCAAAATCAGATCAAGCGTGCTCGTATCGAAGCGCGTTAATAGGTAATCAAAATCCGCTTCTGCTTCCGGTGTTTCTGTCATCATGACATTGCGGTTGCGAGAGCTGATCAACATTTGGTTCGCGCCAGCTTTACGTAAGCGATAACTGTCTTTACCCGGCTTATCGACATCAAAATCGTGGTGAGCATGTTTAAGAACGCCAACTTTCAAACCTGCGTCGGTTAACAAAGGTAACAGGGCTTCAAGTACAGTAGTTTTACCTGTGCCGCTGTAGGCCGCGAAACCTAATAACGGCAGGTTAGGGCGTTGTTTTGAATCTTTCATTATTGAAGCGTTCCGAATTGGGTGAGTTCTTCTGGCGTATTGAGGTTTACAAAGCAGTTTGGTGCATCGCTGAAGTCGACGAACTCAGTGACGCACTCTTTGTAGAGCAAGATTATCTTGCGATCGCCACGTTCTAAAAAGGCTTCTAGCTTTGGAAGAACACGCTTGTGGAATAGGGTAAACACGGGTTGTTTAAACTCGCCATCGTGAGCCACAAGAATGTCACTCTCTTCTTTCACAGCCGCACAAAAGCGTTGAACGAGATCATCACTGATTTGTGGGCTGTCACACGGGACAAACCCGACCCAATCTGTGGCCGCGTTTTTAAGGCCAGCATGAATACCACCCAGTGGACCTGGATAATCAGGGAAGGAATCGGAAACAACTGGAGCGAATGCTTGGTAACTGTCGAGGTTACGGTTGGCATTGATGGTGATGCTAACATCTTGTTGTGACAGCTTGTTTATAACGTATTGAATAAGCGGGGAACCGTTGAGCTCAACGAGTCCTTTATCTTTTCCGCCCATACGGCTGGCTTTTCCGCCAGCCAAAATAACCCAACTAGTTTGCGTTGGAAGCAGCATAAATATTCTCTTGTGCTTTGTTCTTTATAATTACTTGCAGAAGCGGTGACTCAGTCAGGGTGTTGTCTTTGATCCACCATTGCTTCTTGCATAAATCGGTTAACGCGTTGGTTTGGTGACTGGTAATGACTAAACTCGCGCCTCTCTGAAGAAGATCTTCGGCCATAATCACCAATCTTTCAATAGATTCTTTGTCTAAAGAAGCACTTGGCTCGTCCATCAGCAAAATTGATGGCTTAAGAATCCAAGCTCGTGCCATTGCTACGCGTTGACGTTCACCACCAGACAACACAGAAATGTGTTCATCTGCTAGGGTTTCTAAACCTACCATCCTCAACGCGTTAATAATTTGAGATCGCTTATCTTTTTGGCTCTCTTTGTTAAAGCGAATCCCATAAGCGACATTTTGGTACACAGAACCATCAAATAGGTAAGGCGTCTGATGAAGATAGATGATGTCTTTAAATTTTAGTCTAGGAAACAGGTTATGTTGCCAGCTTTGTATCGGTGACTGAATACGACCAGAGCTAGGCTTAATCAATCCAGACAGAATTTTTAGTAGAGTGGTTTTTCCTACACCGTTATCGCCCTTGAGATAAATCGCATCGTTAGGACCGATCGATAGATCAGGGATTTGGAACAAAACACGCTCTTTGTAGCGCATTGAAATTTGCTGCGTTGTTATTTTTATACTCATGACAGCGTTCCTAAGTTCTTAAATAGCCTTTTCCTCTCACACTCGAAAGGAAAAAGTTAAGGGCTAATGCCAGTGCCAATAAAACCATGCCTAACGCTACACCTTGAGCGAAAGCACCTTTGTGACTTTCCATTGCAATAGCAGTAGGGATGTTTCTAGTCATTCCCATAATGTTGCCGCCAACCATCATTGAACAACCGACTTCAGTCACAATGCGAGAAAATGCAGCAATGACTGCCGCCAACAGAGGAAAACGAGTTTCCCAAATCAAAGTACACGCAACACGAATGGTTGAAACTCCCAGAGTGCGTGCCGTTTCTACAGCTCGGCGATCACTGGCTTGCAGCGCACCGTGCATCATGGCAACTAGAATAGGGAAGCAGATCAGCATCTGACCTAGAATCATAGCTTTTTGAGTGAATAGCAGTTGCCAATCGCCCAATGGACCAGAACGAGAGAGCATCATGTACATAAATAAGCCAATAACCACGGTTGGTATTGCTTGCAATGTGTTGATTACAGAAAGTAACACCCATTTCCCGGGAAATTCCTTGTAGGCCAATATGAAAGCCATGATGATAGAGGGAACAATTACTAAAGAGATGGCGGACAAAGATACACTGAAGGACACCGCGACGATTTGCCACAGATCGTGGTCAAAATTCACCAGTAAATGCAATGCATCTAGCGTTGTTTGCCATAAAGTCATGAAGTATCTCGTGTGAATCGATAATAGGTTTTTATCGGTAATGACTGATGTTAATCATAGCTGACGCAATATTAATGAGCCTTATTGGCCAGCTATTATTTATTTACTTGTTTGGTTTGCTGACTCGTTAAGCGTAGTGCTATTTGGCAAAGAGTGAATCTTTAACCCTATTACCCTATTTAGCAAAATCTATTAGTCCGCGTAAGCGACAAGCTACTCAGCATTTGCAACAAACAGTTGCTTGCCGTGCAGCTTAAATTCATTAATCAATTTTTGACCTTTAGGATTAACTAACCAATCGCTGAACGTTTTTGCTGCTTGATAATGAATGCTTGGGTAGCGCTCAGGGTTCACTAGAATCACTTGGTAAGGATTGAATAGGTTTTCGTCACCTTGGAAAAGGATTTTAAGATCCAATTTGTTTTGGTAAGCCAACCACGTGCCGCGGTCAGTCATTGTGTAGCCTTGCATCTCTGACGCCATGTTTAGAGTAGGGCCCATGCCTTGGCCAACACTGCGGTAACCGCCAAAGTTAGGCTCCATCTGAGTTTGAGCCCAAATACCCATCTCTTTCTTATGTGTACCTGAATCATCACCACGAGATACGAACGTGACATTGTTAGTCGCAATCGCTTTAAATACATCAGCCACTGCTTTTTGAGATTCAACTTTCGCTGGATCACTTGCAGGGCCGACGATCACGAAATCGTTGTACATTAGTTTACGAGGCAGTACACCGTAGCCTTTCTCAACAAAGTTAGCTTCGGCTTTTGGTGCGTGTGTCATCACCAAATCCACATCGCCGTTTTCACCCATGCGAAGTGATTTGCCAGTACCCGCCGCTAAAACATCGACTTTGATACCCGAATCTTTTTCGAATTCAAGCAACAGGTAGTCCAAAAGGCCAGAGTGATAAGTGCTTGTCGTTGTCGCAAGCTTGATATGTGTGGTCTCTTCTGTGCTGCTAGCCGAGTAACTGACGATAGATAGAGCTGCAATAGTTAGGGGAATTGCTTTCATTATTATTATGTCCATTTTGTTAGAAATGAATGACATGTCTTCTGTTTTAAAGGGCTGAAAGAAGGACATGTACATAAAATGCCAACTATAGTAATTAAAAAACCTCTCCCTACAAGCAATCTTAATGCCAATAAATAATGCATCAAGTCTCACTTAATTGCTGTTGTTTCGGACAAAACTCCGTCATTTTACGAGATAAAGTAAGCCAAAACATGAGCTAGGACAAAATGTCGCACATTGTCCCTGTCGAACAAAAGGTTAATTGGTACACTCTGTCCCAACTTTCCCTAACGGCTGATCATTATGTCTTTACCTAGTTCAAACGCCTCTAACCACAATCCAAACACTTTGACCCAATATCAGGCGTTTTCTGTCCTGGTGGTTGATGATGAAATTGGTATGCAGGCAATTTTAAAGAAAACACTAGGTAAGTACTTTGGCAAGGTGTCGAGTGCGGGCTCTGTAGAAGAAGCAGAAACACTACGTTGCAATGAACACTTCGATCTAATCGTTCTCGATATCAATCTTCCGGGCCGCTCTGGCATTGAGTGGGAAGAAGCCTTCAATGATAGCGACCGAAAAGCCGATGTTATCTTTATGACGGGCTATGCCGATCTAGAGATGACCATATCTGCACTCAAGCTCGGTGCTTCAGATTTCATTTTAAAACCATTTAACCTAGAACAGATGATACAAGCTGTACTTCGTTGTATGGATAAGCGCCTTGACCAAAGAATGCAGTACGCGTTGAAGCGCGATGTCAGCCGCCACATAAAAACCGAGATTATTGGTAACTCAGATAAGACCAAACAACTCAAGCTACTTATTAGTCAATTTGCACCATCACGAGCGTCCGTGCTGGTAGAAGGTGAGTCTGGTACCGGTAAAGAGTTGGTTGCCCGTGGTATTCATGAAGCAAGTAAGCGTAGTGGACCATTCGTACCAGTCAACTGTGGTGCTATTGCCCCAGAACTTCTCGAAAGTGAATTATTTGGACACACCTCTGGCGCCTTTACTGGTGCAAAGAAAAACCGTGAAGGTTTATTCAGAGTTGCTAACGGGGGTACTTTATTCCTTGATGAAATTGGCGAAATGCCTCTGCCAATGCAATCTGCATTATTGCGAGTGCTCGAGCAGCGAACCATTCGCCCAGTTGGCAGTGAGAAAGAGATTTCTGTAGACGTTCGTGTTGTCGCGGCAACTAACCGAAACCTTCAAGAAGAGGTCGAGAAAGGGCATTTCCGTCGCGATCTATTTTACCGACTTAATGTGCTCAAGATTGATGTGACTCCTTTACGTGAACGACCATCCGATCTCGTCGAACTTGTTCCTTATTTCACTCGTCTATTGTCAAGTGAGCTGGGTATGCCGTTACCTCATTGGGCGCATGAAGACATCTTGGCTATGAATGAATACAAATGGCCAGGTAACATTCGTGAGCTAAAGAATATGGTTGAACGCTGCATTCTATTAGATAAGCCACCAGCTCACTACTGGCGAGAGATAAATGGCGACCCTACGCCTGCAAGTATTTCAGTGACGGTGTCACACGGAGCTGAAGTGCCAAACTTAAATACAACGGACGCTGCTGAAGGTTATCCGAACACTTGGACACTAAAAGAAGTCGAAAAAGCACATATCGAACAGCTCGTGAATTTCCACGATGGCAATAAGTCTGCCGCAGCAAGAGACCTTGGCGTTGCACGTAAGACGTTAGAACGTAAATTCAAAGATTGGAACACAGAAGGCTCTGAATATGCCGATTAGACGTCATTGGTGGGCAAAGTGGGCGTTCCGTTTCAAAACTATGGTGCGCTACCGCTTACTGTTTCTCACATCAGCGCCGATTTTTCTGACGCTTTGTGCTCTTGTCGCTATCACTCTTTATTGGTCAGTTCACTATACCTGGCAGGGCGCTTTAATTGATGTCGATGAGCGTTTGGACGTGGCAGATAACAGTATTCATCTGATTCAAAATCAGCAAGCCTACAACGTGCGTGCGTTTGCCGAGTCGTACAGTTTTCAAATGAAGCTAGCGAGTGGCGTTTCTCAAAATGAACTTATTCATTGGGTTTCAGAGAATAAGTCGCGCTATGGACTCGACTTTTTGCGCTGGCGCAGTGTTGGAAGCATGGCGAAGAAACTCGAGTACTTAGATTTAACCAATAAATCGTCATTCTTTAGTGTGTTAGACAGTAAAGAACTGAATTATTTAGATCGTGATCTTGCCAAAAAAGCGGAAGTCCCGATGCTCAATGGTAATGACGTGGAGACTCGTGGTTTGGTGAGCCGCACTGTAGAGTCGATTAGAGATGAGCAAGGCCATATGATCGGTTTTCTTGATGGCGGGATCTTACTGAACAACAGCACACAGTTGGTTGATCAAATCAGTAACCTGATCTATCCGCAAAGAGATGGATTTAATCGCCATGTCGGTACTGTCACCGTATTTCTTGATGACCTTCGGGTGAGTACAAACGTGCCACTAAGTAGTGAAAACAGTGAAGGTCGAGCGATTGGCACACGCGTTTCTCATGAGGTTCACTCAAAAGTCCTCAACGAGGACAAAGAGTGGTTGGACCGTGCCTATGTTTATGATGCATGGTACATCACCGCTTATCAGCCAATTCATGACCAGTCTGGCAAGGTTATTGGCATGCTTTACACCGGTTATCTAATCTGGCCACTCATTGAAACCTACCTGACTAACCTTGGCGAAATCAGTATCATCATTGTTTTGCTGTTGATTACTTCTGGTTTGATCGTTCACCGTGGTGCTCGGGATCTTTTCGACCCAATTGAACGAATTCATAAAGTGGTGAAACTCGTGCAATTGGGCAAAGATAAACGCATCGGCACTTTAGGCTTGGATGATCAACACGAGCTTACCTTACTCGCTAAACAGTTCGATAAGATGCTGGATTTGCTTCATGAGCGTAATCAAGAGATTCAACAAGCGGCGTTAGAACTTGAGTGTAAAGTTCATTCGCGTACCGCCAGTTTGAAGGAGAAAACCGAAGAACTTGAGTTACACATTAAGCTACTCAATCAAGCGAGAGATAAGCTGGTGGTCAATGAGAAACTAGCAGCGCTGGGCGAACTTACCGCTGGTATTGCTCATGAGATCAACAACCCCACAGCAGTGATTCTTGGCAACGTAGAGTTGATGAAATTTGAGCTCGGTGATGAAGTCAGCCGTGTCGAAGAAGAGGTCCATGCCATCATGGAGCAAATCGACCGGATCCGAAATATTACCCGAAGCTTACTGCAATATAGCCGACACGGTGGTGTGCAGGATGAGATCACGTGGCAACACATCAACCCTATCGTTGATGAAAGTATAACGCTCGTGAAAACCGGAGCGAAAAAGCGCGACATGGTTTACGTTTCGAACCTAAACGCTAAAACATCGGTTGAAGTAAACCGAAACCAACTGCTGCAGATTCTGGTTAACCTACAAATGAATGCGATTCATGCGATGGACGGGCAGGGAACATTAACCATTTCGAGTGAAGACTGGGTTGAGAATGGCGTATCTCATGGTGCTATCGTGCACGTTGAAGACGAAGGCAGTGGCATCAAAGAAGAGCAGTTAAAACGAATCTTCTCACCATTCTATACAACGAAACGCGACGGTACTGGCTTAGGCTTATCCGTATCTCAGAGTATCTTGAGCCAAATTGGTGGTGAGATACGCGTAGAGTCAGAAGTGGGTAAAGGAAGCCGCTTTAGTATTTATCTTCAACAAAAAGCGACACCTCAATTATTGGTTTCAAATCTCTGAGTTAATTACACTAGCTGTTACACGATCGCGACTTTAAGTGCTTGGGCTGTTGATTGAATTTTCAGCCCAAGCACGAAAATTCCGCACTACAAAATCATCCCCCACAAAAAATCTACCGGTTTGACCTATACCTCTTTTTGGTTATGTAACAAGCTGTATATTTATCAATCTTGATGCATATCATCTGAGCTGTACGAAATTTTGATAACTTGGTCCAAAATCCATAATCAAAACATATATTAAAGTCAGTCAGCTATGAAATTAAGTAATCTATCTATCAAATCGAAACTCGCCTCAATTGTTGTTCTATCGGTTGTATTACTGGTAATGGCATCAACATTTAATCTGATGCAACAGCGAGCAAGCTCTGTGGAAGAGCGTCAAGATAAGCTCAGCGCTCAAGTTGAAACAGCCATTAGCTTAGCCAACTATTACTACAGCCAACGCAGTGTGCTAGGTGATGAAATAGCAAAGGAGCGTGCGCTGCAAGCGATTGAAACGCTTCGTTACGACAACACCAACTACTTCTGGATCCTCAACCAGCAACTCAACATTATCAGCCATCCATTAAAGCCAGAGCTAAACGGCACTAACGCAGGTAATTTGAAAGACGGCGCAGGAAAGCACCATTGGCGTGAAATGGTGACGATCTCGCGCTCTCCTCAAGAGAAAGGCTTTCTCGATTATCAGTGGATGAGCCCACAAGGTGAACTCAAAGATAAAATCTCTTATGTAGAGCTTTTCCCTGAATGGAATTGGATTATTGGCTCAGGAATACTGGTCGCTGATATTCAAGAGGCTTTCTATGGGTTAGCAATGAATGAAGGCATGGTCGCGGTTGTTTTATCAGGCTTACTGTTTGCGATGGGTTATGCGATTTCTAACAATATATTGTTGCCACTTAACAAGCTTATCGACAACATACATAAGATTGCTGATGGTGACCTTCGTGTTCGCATGAACATGACACGCAAAGATGAGTTGGGCGATATGAGCCAACAGATCGATACCATGCTCGACAAACTGCAAACGACGCTTCGTACCGCTAACGAATCTGCAGACCTGTCAAGCAATATGGCAAGTCATATCGCACAAGCCAGTGAAGAAGCAGCAACCAGTGTCAATTCGCAACATGCACAACTTGAACTGTTATCGACGGCAATGACAGAGATGAGCGCGACCATTTCAGATGTCGCGATGAATGCAGAAAACACCGCTGCGAGTACCAACAAAGTGGTCGATCACGCTAACCAAAATGATGAAAACATGCAGGTAACGGCAACGACGATATCTCAAGTATCTGAGAATATTTCGATTGCAAATAACTTGGTCAGAGATCTTCAATCTGGAGTTACAGAGATAAACCAAGTGGTTTGTGTAATCCGCGATGTATCAGAGCAAACCAATTTACTGGCACTCAACGCTGCAATTGAAGCAGCACGAGCAGGGGAACAAGGGCGTGGCTTTGCTGTCGTTGCTTATGAAGTTCGTAATCTAGCAAGTCGCACGCAGAACTCTACCAACGAAGTGCAATCGACCATTGAAAAACTAACACAGCAAGCTGAACGCACGTTTAATGCTATGCAAAGCAGCAATGAGAAAGTGGACCACAGTGTGGTAGCGTCTAATGAGACACGCCAGCAGCTCGATGTCATTGTTAATGAGCTACACAACGCCAATGATATGGTTTCGCAAATTGCGGCAGCGTCTGAGCAGCAGAGCACAGTAGCAACAGAGATGAGTGAGAGTGTCACTGGGATTCATTTAGCCGCTAACGAAGTACTACAGGCTTCACAATCGCTGGCTGAAGACAGTCAGAAAATGGCAAACACTACTGAACATCTCACGGAACAGTTGAAGTACTTTAAGGTTTAGTCCAATTCACAATGAAACTTATAGCGTTACAGAACTAATAGACGTTACATCGGCTACAACCATAAAAACACCTCCGAACCTTATTCAAATGCGGAGGTATTTTTGTTTCGAGTAATCTCGCTATCAACCTGAACCTAAGAGTGGGCAGCCACTGAGATTTTAGGTGGGTTGATATTGTGTTTCTTAAACTCTTTCATGACACGAAGCGTAATATATCAGACGGTTTTTACTCGTTAGCACAGTACTTTTTATGTTGCACGATTGGTTTATTTATCACTACATAAATAGAAATCAAAAAATGTGAGTTACCTCAAACTATGATTTAGCTGAATTATCGCTCAGTTATTAGCGAGTAATTGCAATCAATACTTGCAGTTAAAGCCCTGAACAAGTAACGTTGCGGCGTTTTTCACATTAAAAAGGTAAAGGCATTGATCTCCACAGCAAATATCACCCAACAATTCGGCGCTAAGCCACTTTTCGAAAATATTTCAGTTAAGTTCGGCGAAGGTAACCGTTACGGTTTAATCGGCGCGAATGGCTGTGGTAAATCGACGTTCATGAAGATCCTATCTGGTGAACTAGAGTCGACTTCTGGCAACGTAAGCTACGATCCAAACGAGCGCGTAGCTAAGCTAAACCAAGACCAATTTGCTTACGAAGAATTCACGGTAATCGACACGGTTATCATGGGTCACAAAGAGCTATGGGCAATCAAGCAAGAGCGTGACCGCATTTACTCTTTGCCAGAAATGAGCGAAGAAGACGGCATGAAAGTAGCTGACCTTGAAGTTCAGTTTGCTGAAATGGACGGTTACATGGCTGAAGCGAAAGCGGGTGAGCTTCTTCTCGCTGTTGGTATTGAAGAATCACAACACTTCGGTCTAATGAGCGAAGTAGCACCTGGTTGGAAACTTCGTGTGCTTCTGGCGCAAGTTCTATTCGCAGACCCGCACATCATGCTTCTAGACGAACCAACGAACAACCTGGACATGGATACAATCCGCTGGTTGGAAGAGACACTAAACCAACGCAACTGCACAATGATCATCATTTCGCACGACCGTCACTTCCTAAACTCTGTATGTACACACATGGCTGACCTAGACTACGGTGAACTTCGCCTTTTCCCAGGTAACTACGATGAGTACATGACGGCAGCAACTCAAGCGCGTGAACGTCTACTGTCTGACAATGCTAAGAAGAAAGCACAAATTGCTGAACTTCAAACGTTCGTTTCTCGTTTCTCTGCTAACGCATCTAAAGCGAAGCAAGCAACGTCTCGAGCTAAGCAAATCGATAAGATTCAGCTTGAAGAAGTAAAAGCTTCTAGCCGTCAAAACCCATTCATCCGTTTTGAACAGTCTAAAGAGCTATTCCGTAACGCACTTGTGGTTGAAAACCTATCTCAAGGCTTTGAAGAAGACCTATTTAACAAGTTCGATGCCATCTTCGAAGTAGGTGAGCGCGTTGCAATCATTGGTGAGAACGGTGTGGGTAAAACAACACTACTGAACACACTAGCTGGCGAACTTGAAGCTCGTACTGGTGAGTACAAGTGGTCTGAAAACGCAAACATCGGCTACTACGCTCAAGACCATGCTCATGATTTCGAAGAAGACATGAACCTGTTCGATTGGATGAGCCAATGGCGCCAAGAAGGTGAAGACGAGCAGGTTGTTCGTGGCTTTCTAGGTCGTATGCTATTTGGTCAAGACGACATCAAGAAATCAGTTAAGGTAATTTCTGGTGGTGAGCAAGGTCGTATGCTTCTTGGTAAGATCATGATGCACAAGCCAAATATCCTACTTATGGATGAACCGACTAACCACATGGATATGGAATCTATCGAAGCGCTTAACTTGGCTCTTGAGAACTACAAAGGCACATTGTTCTTCGTATCTCACGACCGTGTATTCGTAGACTCTCTAGCTACACGTATCCTTGAAATCAAAGATGGCAAGATCAACGATTTCCGTGGTACTTACGCTGAATTCCTAAAAGCACGTGGCTAATTTAGACTAGTGTTTCGGACAACCGCTGTTTGTAAAAACCGATAGTTTAAATATAACGAAAAATGTCCTTATAGAATTGAAACGCCCTTATCAGTAGAAAACGATAAGGGCGTTTTTTATTACCTACAGTTTATTCAGAGGTGGTGATAGTCCACAACATTTAAACTGAGCCACAATCTTCTCTAATTTCACACTCACGCTCGATACCTGTTCACTATAACGTACAGAACCTGATACCACGCTATGTGTGTTACTTGCTAGATGAACAATGTCACTGATGTTTCGGTCGATCTCCGCAGATACCATGGATTGTTCTTCAGACGCAGTCGCTATCTGACTGTTAAGGTCAAACATCTCTCCAACTTGGAAGTAAGCTCATTAAATGTATGAATACAAATCCAATGAGTTATTGACCTTTAAAATCAATGTTTGCTTTAGGAAAAGCTAATTTAATACATGATACATGTAGGTTTAGATGGTCTGAAGCGTGGAACCTGTATCGGGGACGAATTGGAATGGAAACTTAATGATATAAAAAAGGTGCAGTTGATACGGCACCTATAAGATTTCACTAAGCAGGGGTTAACTTTACGCTTACTGCGCGCCTTTGACGTTGAAATCTATCTTGTCTGCACCTGTAAAGACTTGGAAACGTAAGCCTTTAGCTCGAGCAATAGTAGTGATACCGAACTTCTGCGCTAAATCTAAACCCATTTGGGTCACGCCAGAACGTGATAGGAGAACAGGAATACCCATCTGCGCCACTTTGATGACCATTTCAGAGGTAAGGCGACCTGTGGTGTAGAAGATCTTGTCTGCGCCATCTTCTTTGTTGAGCCACATCTCACCCGCAAGGGTATCAACGGCATTGTGACGACCTACATCTTCCACAAACGACAACACTTGGTCATCTTTGCACACCGCACAACCGTGAACCGCACCCGCTTTCTTATAGGTGTCGTTATAGTGGGTCAGGGCTTCCAGAGCAGTATAGATCTCAGATTGCTTAATCTTGGTTTGAGGCACTTGGTAATCTTCCAACTGCTTAATCACATTGCCGTACATGGTGCCTTGACCACAGCCAGACGTCACCGTCTTCTTCTTCAATGCTTGCTCAAGTTGGCTTGTGTCTTCTTTAGTGATGACCGCTGCAGAGCTGGTTTCCCAATCAATAATGATAGATTCAACGGCTTCTGGATCAGAAAGGAAGCTTTGGTTTTTCAAATAACCTAAGACTAACGCTTCCGGGCGAGAGCCCAATGTCATCAAAGTGACGATCTCTTTCCAGTTCAGCATTACCGTAAAAGGGCGCTCACAAGCGATTTGTTTTGTTAGCTTCTCACCATATTCGTCAAACACTTCAACTTCGATGGTCTGAAGTGGGTTTTCACTGGTTTTTATTATGTTTGGTTTTACCACAGTCACGTCCTACTTAATGAGATAGCGATTTTATGAGATAGGCGTTAACAAGAGCAGCATAGCTCTCGTTACTCAATGCGTTAGTTTGTATGTGTCATTATCGTTCACGCTTCAATGAATAACCATACGACAGCATGGCGAAGAGCGTTTGCAAATCTTATTCCAAAATAACGGGGATTCGTTAAAACATGAAGCATTAGATTAAAATAGCGCAAAATATGAGAGTTCACGGAGACTAACTGTCTCAAACCAGCGCAATCGACTAACGTTATAAAGGTAAATTAGCGACAGACGCAACACAGATACGGTAAGACTCAAGCTGTATTGGCGTGTTTATTGCTTTGTAGAGGGTATATGATTATACGAAGTACAAAATGTCCTACGTATGATCAGAATAAAGAAAATCAATTGGGTGCAGTATGTCTGAGATAAAAGAATTCCAAGAACACTACGAAAAAACAATATCAGCTTGGCCAATAGGTGTCCAAAGAATAGAGAAAGAGATCAAAACTGGTATTTGGGTAACGACTCAATGGGAACTCATCGGTTTTGAATTATTACCTGAAAATGAAACCCCAGACGTATGTTTGCTCCAGTTACACAAAGACGAACGTACCGACTACCGCTTCAATCTAAGCTCTCAGCAACCTAAGCTATTCTTAGTTATGGATAATGTTGACTCCGGTAAACCTATTATTCAATTACTGACGGCGTCACAAACAGTCGCAGGCCAGTACATGGACGGAGATAACCAAGTATTGTCTTACAACATGCCTTTACCTGTACAAGCGTGGATGGAAGCCTTTATCGGTCGTCATGGTGAATTATTAGAAGCAAGACGCAAGAAGCGTAAAGGGGCAGGTCGTTCTAATGGCAACTAACTTTTTTAGCCGTTGGTCTCAACGAAAGCTCGATGAATCGACTGACAAAGCGCTCGAAGCTGAACAGCCTGTTGAGGAAACTTCGTTTACTTCTTCTGAGCCAGCTTCTCAAACACTCAGCTCAGCTGAAGAACTCGCACCAAATGACCCAACTTCTATCGAGCCAACTGACGCTTTAGAAGAGTCTGCTGACACTAAAGAGTCGGCATCAGAGACTACTGAAGAGCTATCTATGGCTCAATTATTGGTATCAGAAGCATCAGAAAGCGTAAAAAAAGCCGCATTACGTAAATTCTTTCTCTCAGAAGAGTTTAACGTGCGTGATGGCTTAGACGATTACGATGACGATTACAGTAATCTTAAGTCACTTTCTGAAGGTGTCGCTGAAAGCTTACGTGATTGGGTAAAAGAGAAGGTAGAAGAAGAAACCCCAAGCGAACAAGAGCAAGTTACTGAAAATCAAGAAGAAGCTTCAATTAATAACGCTGAAGAAGCGGAATCAGATCTTGTTATAAGTGACGAAATTACGGGACAAGAAAAAGAACTGTATAAAAACATAGTATCAGATAATTTCGACACCGACGCTATCGAAAAAGACCCAAAAGAGGTGAGACAAAATATACCACACAAAGAATAGGTACATTTTGACTAAACACTCAATGAACCGCTTGCGACAAAATGTCCCAAGCGGTTTTTTTATTATAAATATCGATTTAGTTTCAACCTAATCCATTGAAAATATTGAATTATTAAATTGGCACGGCACTTGCTAATACTAGTCCGTTATCGACTTTTTTGTAGATAACTCGCGTAAACTTGACGAGTGAATGAATAGTTAACGAGGCCATCAGTTGTTAACTGATTACTCAGCAAGTGCTCTAACGCTACCTACAATCAAGATTGAACAGATTATCCATATCCAAAAATGGAACTGAGCAATGCTTAAACAATTATTAGAACAAGCAACTTCAAATAACGCAAAAGCGAGGCTGTATGCGTTTGAGAATACCGTTGAGTTAACAAACCTAATTCCACCGACAGTCAGTTATGAAAGTGGTGGTAATACACTAATTATTGGTCCAACTGCGATCATTGAAAGTGCTGCGGCTCAATTGCCTCAGTTAACAAGCCTGACACTACTTTCAACAGACGGTGCCAAAGCGACCAATGCTGAGTCAGAGCTTTACTACGCAAATACTGTTCAGGTTTCTGGATTCCTTGGTACGTTCGAAGTTCTAATCGAAAACAAAGGCCTAACCAATAACCTTGCGAAAGTAGCAATCAATCATGACTGTTTTGATGTGGTTTTGGATTTATGTCTGAATAGCTGCATGACAGAAGAAGTGCCTGTTCCTGGTTATTACCCGGTAGGGCGCGGTTATCCAAAACTGGCTGAAGCGCTAGAAGAAATTCCTACGTTAATGGGCACGTTTGACAAGCCTAAGTTCTTCCGTTTGGACACAGACCTATGTGCACACAGTTCTCGTGGTGTGAAAGGTTGTGAGCGTTGTGTTGATGCTTGTCCTGCTGGTGCACTCTCAAGTGAAGGCTCTGATAAGACGGGTCACAAGATTGAGATCAACCCTTACCTATGCCAAGGCGTAGGTACTTGTGCAACGAGCTGTCCGACAGAAGCTATCTCTTACGCATTGCCTAACCCTGATGATACTCAAAAATTCATTGAACGTACGCTCGCTAACTACGAGCAAGCGGGCGGTTTGGATCCAATTGTACTTATCTGTAGCTCACGTCATGAAACCTACAACGCGATGGCACTTAAAGCGCTACCGGACAACGTGATTCCTATTGTTGTCGAAGAGCTGCCATCTATTGGTATCGATACTTGGTTTGCAGCATTGGTTAATGGTGCGACTCAAGTTCTGTTTGCGGCATCTCGCTTTATGCCAGAAACGATCATTCGTGTTCTGAATAACGAAGTAGGGATTGCTCAAGAACTACTAGACCAAATCGGTATTCCGAAAGCAACCATCGATATTTTGTACTTAGAATCTCTACGTGAAGGTCCTCCAACACTGTGTGTGGATTCGTTTGACCTTGCACTTGGCGATCTTCAAGGCAATAAGCGTCAACGTCTATTCACAGCACTTGATGCGATGTCTTCAGCTCGTATTCCTGTTGAGAATATTGTTGAGCTTCCGTCAAACGCTCCTTACGGAAACGTTTCGTGTGATAGCAAAGATTGTACGTTATGTATGAGTTGTGTGGCTGTATGTCCAACACGTGCACTTCATACCGACGGAGCTTCTCCATCTCTTAAATTTGTAGAACAAGACTGTATTCAATGTGGCCTGTGTGAAAAGGCATGTCCTGAAAATGTTCTAACTCTTACGCCTCGAATGAACTGGGTGAAAGAAGAACGTCAGAAAGCGGTTGTGATTCATGAAGAGAAAGCAGCGGAATGTGTACGTTGCCACAAACCATTCGCACCTCAGTCTATGATCGACATGCTACAGAACAAGTTACGCGGTCACTCTCACTTTTCAGATGAAGCGGCGATTAATCGTATTGCTATGTGTGAAGACTGCCGTGTGGTGGATATGTTCGATTCAATGGCTCAAGACCCATTGAAACAATTGAAATACTAGGAGTTAGCCTTGGAAACGAATTTGGATCAGGCACAAGAACAGACACTAAGAACTGAGATCTACTTGGTTCTATCTGCACTATTTCGTTGCGCACCTTCTGAAGAGGTGATCGACTTTCTAAAAACGCTAGACATTGAAGCATCTGAAAGCGCAATGCAGAAAGCTTGGGTTGCTATTCAAAAAGCGGCAACAGAATCAAATCGAGAAGCACTAGAA
The DNA here is from genome assembly GCF_054968605.1 of Pseudoalteromonas sp. G5_S1_14_S5. Classification (NCBI taxonomy): domain Bacteria; kingdom Pseudomonadati; phylum Pseudomonadota; class Gammaproteobacteria; order Alteromonadales; family Pseudoalteromonadaceae; genus Pseudoalteromonas; species Pseudoalteromonas sp. G5_S1_14_S5. Next base: position 25,835 of record NZ_JBQKUM010000032.1, read on the forward strand.
GATGAATATCAAGATCTTTTCATCGGCATTGGTCGCGGAGAGGTCGTTCCATTTGGTTCTTGGCATCGCACTGGCGCCATGATGGAGAAGCCATTGGCTGATATTCGTCATGATTTAGAGCTTTTAGGCATTGAGCGTGATGATCAAGTGAAAGAGCCAGAAGATCACATCGCGGCGCTATGTGAAGTGATGGCGATGCTAACGGCTGAGGAAGAAGCACTGCAACAAGCGGTATTCAATAAGCACCTTGGCCCTTGGTTTAACTCTTTCATACGTCAGCTTGCAGGGGCAGAAAGCGCGAACTTCTACAAATCAGCCGCTCAGCTATGTGAAGCATTCTTAACGTTAGAACAAGTGCGTTTTAGCGTGAATACAAAAAGCAGTAAGCACAAATTAAAGATTGATGTGAAAAACGTCACTGATTACGAGTAATCGAGCAGTACGCGATTATATCGATAGAGGGGCATTAAACCTCCAAAAAAAGATCTACCGTAAGGTAAGGAAGCAATGATGAAAGATAATAAAGATATAAATACAAGCCGTAGGGATCTACTCAAAGGCTTGACGACTGCAGCCGTTGCTGGTGCCGTTGTTGCTGGTACAACTAAAGTGGCAACCGCTTCAGAAACCATTGAAATTTCGAAAGAAGATGTGAAGAAGACTGGCTATCGTGAAACGCAACACATTCGCGATTACTACGACACACTTTAGGAGGTAACGGATGAAACTTGTCAAACGCTCCGATAGTGTGAGCAAAGAAACCAATCAGCTCGGTGTGTCTCGACGTGCCTTCATGAAAAATACTTCATTAGCTGCTGGTGGTGCGGTCGTTGGTGCAAGTCTATTTGCACCAGCCATGATGAAGAAAGCACAGGCTAAAGCAGTCGATCCAGAAGCGAAAACAGAAGTGAAACGTACTATTTGTTCTCACTGTTCTGTGGGCTGTGGTATCTACGCTGAAGTTCAAAACGGTGTTTGGACAGGTCAAGAGCCTGCATTCGATCACCCATTTAACGCTGGTGGACACTGTGCGAAAGGTGCAGCACTTCGTGAGCACGGCCACGGTGAGCGTCGTCTTAAGTACCCAATGAAATTAGAAGGCGGTAAGTGGAAAAAGCTTTCTTGGGAACAAGCGATTGAAGAGATCGGTAACAAAGCGCTAGAACTTCGTAAAGAGTCTGGCCCTGATTCAGTTTACTTCCTAGGTAGTGCGAAACACAGTAACGAGCAAGCTTACGCATTCCGTAAGATGGCGTCGCTTTGGGGCACGAACAACGTTGACCACCAAGCGCGTATTTGTCACTCAACCACAGTAGCCGGTGTTGCAAACACTTGGGGTTACGGTGCAATGACAAACTCGTTCAATGACATGCACAACTGTAAATCGATGCTGTTCATTGGTTCAAACCCTGCAGAAGCTCACCCAGTAGCGATGCAACACATCTTGATCGCGAAAGAGAAGAACAACTGTAAGATCGTTGTTGCGGATCCTCGTCGTACGCGTACTGCTGCGAAATCAGATCACTACGTTTCTCTTCGTCCAGGTTCTGACGTTGCGTTTATCTGGGGTGTGTTATGGCACGTCTTTGCAAACCAATGGGAAGACAAAGAGTTCATTAAACAACGTGTATTCGGAATGAAAGAGATCCGTGAAGAAGTGGCGAAATGGACCCCAGCAGAAGTTGAACGTGTAACTGGTGTTAGTGAAAAAGACGTATACCACACAGCGAAACTACTTTCTGAAAACCGTCCGGGTTGTATCGTTTGGTGTATGGGTGGTACTCAGCACACGACTGGTAACAACAACACACGTGCTTACTGTGTACTTGAACTTGCGCTAGGTAACATAGGTAAATCAGGCGGCGGTGCAAACATCTTCCGTGGTCACGATAACGTACAGGGCGCAACTGACCTTGGCGTACTTTCTGACACTCTTCCGGGCTACTACGGCTTGTCTGAAGGTTCTTGGCGTCACTGGTCAAAAGTTTGGGATATCGACTTTGACTGGGTGAAAGGCCGTTTCGACGACAACGCATACGGTGGTCAAAAACCAATGAATAGTGCAGGTATTCCTGTATCTCGTTGGGTTGATGGCGTACTTGAAGACAAAGACAAGATTCGTCAACGCGAAAACATCCGCGCGATGTTCTACTGGGGTCACGCGGTAAACTCTCAGACTCGTGGTCCAGAGATGAAGAAGACGATGCAGAAGCTGGATATGATGGTTATTGTTGACCCATACCCAACGGTTGCAGCGGTAATGAACGATCGTACCGACGGCGTTTACCTGCTACCAGCAACGACTCAATTTGAAACCCACGGCAGTGTAACGGCGTCAAACCGTTCTCTTCAATGGCGTGACAAAGTCGTTGAGCCTCTGTTCGAATCTAAACCTGACCACGAAATCATGTACTTGCTTTCTAAGAAGCTTGGTTTCTCTGATCAGCTGTTCAAGAACATTCGTGTTGAGAACAACCAACCTCTCATTGAAGACATTACACGAGAATTCAATAAAGGTATGTGGACGATTGGCTACACAGGTCAAAGCCCTGAGCGTTTGAAGGAGCACCAACAGAACTGGCATACGTTCGACAAAACGTCTCTAGAAGCAGAAGGCGGTCCAGCAAATGGCGAGACTTACGGTCTACCTTGGCCATGTTGGGGCACACCGGAGATGAAACACCCTGGTACACACATCCTTTACGATACGTCTAAGACGGTTGCTGAAGGTGGTGGTAACTTCCGTACTCGTTTCGGTGTTGAGTTTGAAGGTCAAAGCCTACTGGCTGAAGACAGCTACTCGAAAGGCTGTGAGATCAAAGACGGTTACCCAGAGTTCAGCGACAAACTACTGAAACAACTGGGTTGGTGGGATGATCTAACTGCAGAAGAGAAAGCGTCTGCTGAAGGCAAAAACTGGAAGACTGACGTTTCAGGTGGTATCCAACGTGTGGCAATTAAACACGGTTGTATCCCATTTGGAAATGCGAAAGCACGTGCGATTGTTTGGACATTCCCAGACCGTGTACCACTGCACCGTGAGCCGCTTTACACGCCACGTCGTGACCTAGTTGCTGATTATCCAACATGGGATGACAAAGAAGTTATCTTCCGTGTTCCTACGCTTTACAAGTCGATTCAAGAGCAAGACAAATCTGGCGAATACCCGATTATCCTGACCTCTGGTCGTCTGGTTGAGTACGAAGGTGGTGGTGAAGAGACTCGTTCAAACCCATGGCTAGCTGAACTTCAACAAGAAATGTTCGTTGAAGTGAACCCGAAAGACGCAAACGACATCGGCTTCAAAGACGGTGATGATGTTTGGGTTGAAGGTGCAGAGAAGGGCCGTATTAAGGTGAAAGCGATGGTAACACGTCGTGTTAAACCTGGTTTGGCGTTCATCCCATTCCACTTCGGTGGTAAGTTCCAAGGTGAAGATTTGCGTTCTAAGTACCCAGAAGGCACTGACCCTTACGTTATTGGTGAAGCTGCTAACACAGCAACCACCTATGGTTATGACCCTGTCACCTTGATGCAGGAAACGAAAGTAACCCTTTGTAATATTCGTAAAGCGTAAGGAGTCTTAAAATGGCTAGAATGAAATTTCTTTGTGACACCAAGCGTTGTATCGAATGTAACGGTTGTGTCACTGCATGTAAGAATGAAAATGATGATGCTCTGGAATGGGGTATTCAACGTCGTCGCGTGGTGACATTAAACGATGGCGAACCGGGTGAAAACTCAATCTCAGTAGCGTGTATGCACTGTACTGATGCACCGTGTATGGCAGTGTGTCCAGCAGACTGTTTTGAACATACAGAAGACGGCATCGTGCTTCACAACAAGGATCTTTGTATCGGTTGTGGTTACTGCTTGTTTGCTTGTCCGTTTGGCGCACCTCAATTCCCTAAACAGGAAGCATTTGGTGAGCGTGGCAAAATGGACAAATGTACCTTCTGTGCTGGCGGCCCTGAAACAGAACCAGGTTCAGTAGAAGAGCGTCAGAAGTACGGTGCGAACCGTATTGCTGAAGGTAAGCTTCCAATGTGTGCTTCACTATGTTCTACCAAAGCACTGCTTGCGGGCGACGCAGAGAAAGTTTCTGATGTTTTCCGTCAACGTGTTGTTGAACGTGGTGCGAAAGGCGCGGGATGGACAGACGGTAATGACCTGTCTTACGACGCAACTAAGAGCTAAGTAGGGGAGACATATGCTTACAATATTTAAGCGTCTCTTCCTTGTTATGCTGCCAATGTTGGCAGCACTAACAATGCTTTCTCCTATGAGTCATGCATCTGAGACGAACTCATCACAAACTCAGGCAAGCTCAGCTGAAAGAGAAGTGGTTCAACTTGCTGGTGCGGATTACTGGCGACAAGTTAGAGATGGACAATCAGGTTACACTACATCTCAGTCTCCTGAGCATGGCGTACTCATCAGTACTCCAGGTCAAACATGGTACATCTTGAAAGAGAAGTGGATGTCACCAGCAGGTGCCGTTGCTATCTTTGGCAGTATTGCTTTTGTCACTCTGATGTACGTAGTGATTGGTCCATTGATGCTCAGTGCGCCAAGAACAGGTCGTAAGATCAAACGTTGGTCTCGACTGGATCGTGCATTGCACTGGAGCATGGCGTTTACCTTCCTGACACTGGCGTTCAGTGGTTTGATGTTGGTTTACGGTAAACACTTCTTGAAGCCATACATCCCAACGGATCTATGGGGCTTTATCATTCTATTGGCAAAGCAGTACCACAACTACATTGGTCCGATTTTCTACGTGCTATTGATGGCAGTGCTTATCAAATGGTGGCGTAAATCGATCTTTAAGAAAGTGGATATTCAGTGGTTCTTGAAACTTGGCGGTATGGTAGGGAAACATAAAGGTTCTCACCCATCTGCAGAGTTCTCAAATGCTGGTGAAAAAGCACTGTTCTGGCTACTTATCGTTATGGGTAGTGTCGCTGCAATCAGTGGTTTGGTATTGGACTTCCCAATCTTTGGTCAAACTCGCCGTGATATGGAGCTTTCAAACTTAGTACATATGTTGGCTGCTCTGATCCTTATCTGTGGTTTCGTGTTTCACATCTATATCGGTCTGTTCGGCATGGAAGGCGCACTAGAAGGCATGGTAACGGGTGAAGTTGATGAAACCTGGGCGAAAGAGCACCATGACCTTTGGTACAACGAAGTTGTGGAACAAGAGAAAAACGGTGTTGAACAAAACGCTAATGCCGCAACAGAGAAGAGTGAAGGGGTGAATAAGAATGAACAAACCTCATAAGGGTATTTGGGTTGCTTATATCCTAAGCTGTTTCACACCATTTACTTGCCTTATCTCTGGTGTGATCGCAATTATCTACGCGGTCTATCGTTTGGATAAAGGCGCAGACGGCAAAGTCGTTGATACGCATTACTATGGTTTAATCCGCTCGTTCTTCTTGAACCTAACCTTCTTTGTGGTTCTTATCGTAACGGTAGCGACCTCAAACGGCGTGTTAATCGGTGTGAACGATTACTGGTATCAAAACCATATCATCGATGATATTGCTTACTACATTCCATATGTAGGTATGTTATTCGGTGGTGTAGCGATTGTGGTTTGGTTTATCCGTATGTATCAAGGTATGCAGCGTTTAAGTCAAAATCTACCGCAAACCCCGTCTACAGGACCAAACCTGTAACGCTAGTGCGTTGAAAGCAAAGCCCAGTGATTGTTTCACTGGGCTTTTTGCGTTTACAAGAATCAATGTGAGCGTTTTGCAAACAAAAGAAGGCAAACGACAAGCGAGTTATGTCACAAATAGTTAATGAATTCAGTTGGGTAAGACTATGGTCTAATCCCCAAAACTATTGTAGGAATTTGAACAGTGCTAAGCTGTTACAAAGTGACATATTGAAAAGGACGTTATATGCATTTCCCATATCGAAATATCGTAATTCTTACTGGTGCCGGCATTTCTGCAGAGTCGGGTATCCAAACATTCCGAGCAAAAGACGGGCTATGGGAAAACCATAAAATCGAAGATGTCGCGACGCCTGAAGGGTTCGCAAAAGATCCAGACCTTGTACAAGCCTTCTATAACAAGCGTCGTCACGGCTTACAAAGCGAGAGCATCTTGCCGAATGCCGCTCACAAGGCACTAGGAGAGCTTGAAGACAAATTTGACGGCAACGTTACTATAATTACGCAAAACATCGACAACTTGCACGAGAGAGGCGGTAGCAACAACATTATTCACATGCACGGTGAATTGTTGAAAGCGCGTTGCAGTGAATCTAATCAAGTGGTGGAGCACAAAGACGATATCGAAACGGGTGAGCTTTGTCATTGTTGCCAAATCCCTGCACAAATGCGTCCACACATTGTTTGGTTTGGTGAAATGCCGCTAAGAATGGGTGACATCTATTCAGTACTTGAAGAAGCGGATCTGTTTATTTCGATAGGCACATCTGGTGTTGTATATCCAGCTGCGGGTTTTGTACATGACGCTAAAATGCATGGCGCGCACACGATAGAGATAAACCTTGAACCAAGTGCGGTTGAGAGTGAATTTGAAGAGAAGCGCTACGGCAAAGCCAGTGTTGAAGTACCAAAACTGGTGAATGAGCTATTGTCGGTTGAGTGAGGCTCGCTAACCGCTTAAATTAACACTATCACTGAAAAAAGAAGCAAACACATGTCTGACTGCAAATAAGAGATCAGAAAGTTAGTGGATATAGATCTTAATCACGAGGGGGTTGGTTTCAAGAATAGGTCGTAATTAGAGTCTATATGGACGAACGAGCTAACGGCTAACATCAAAAATGACGCCATAAGCATCAGAGTCACAATCATTAAAATGGGGTTCGCAGCATATTAAATGAACTTTATATGTTTTAACATAATCTTATGTAAAGTATCGATAAAAATAAAGCGGCTTACGCCGCTTTAATCACTAACCAGTAACAAGTTTAGTTGTTTACTTTTAGTTTTTGGAAGTACTCGTCATAAATAACGCTCGCTTCACCAACTTCATCTTGCCATACACCGTTATCCATCACTGATTGTGGTGGGAAAATATTCTTGTCTTCAGCAAACTCTTTCGGAAGAATAGGATAAGCAGTCTTCACTGGAGTCGGGTAACCGATCTCTAGAGCAATCTTAGCTGCGTTCTCTGGACGAAGAAGGAAGTCGATCATTTTATGAGCCGCTTCGATGTTCTTTGCACCTGAAGGAATCGCTAGGCTGTCCATCCAGAAGATAGCGCCTTTCTCTGGCCAGATGATATCAATAGTTGCACCCTCTTGGCGTGCCATGTAAGCAGAGCCATTCCAAAGCATACCAAGAGACACTTCACCTGCAAGGTAAGGGTTCGCAGGGAAATCTGAGTTAAATACCAACACGTTAGGCATTAGTTTACGAAGCTCTTCGTAAGCTTCTTTAATCTCTTCAGGGTTAGTTGTGTTTGGAGAGTAACCCAGTTTAGATAGTGCGATATGGAAAACCTCACGAGAGTCGTCCATCATCATCAGCTGACCTTCCCACTGTGTATCCCACAGGTCCCCCCAGTTTTTCACTGAAGATTTGTCTAGCATGTCTGAGTTGATACCAATGCCCGTTGCACCCCAAATGTATGGGATAGAGTAGTTGTTGCTTGGGTCAAATGGCTTATCTAAGTAGTTTGGATCCAAATCAGCAAAGTGGCTTAGCTTAGTTTTATCAAGCTCTTGAAGCATACCTTCTTTACGCATCTTAGAAACAAAGTAAGTAGAAGGAACAACTATGTCATAACCCGTACCTTGAGTTTTTAACTTAGCGTACATGCTTTCGTTAGACTCGTAAGTAGAGTAATAAACTTTAATACCCGTCTCTTTTGAGAAGTCTTCTAGCACTTCATTTGGGATATATTCAGACCAGTTGTAAAAATACAGTTCTTGGTCAGCTGCGAAAGAGGGTGAAGAAAGTAAAGTAGCAGCACACAATGCGCCGGTATACAGTGTTTTTTTCATTACTGTTCCGTTCATTTGTTTGATTTGAAGTTGGGTAGTGAGCCCAAAGTAAATGGATTTCGAAAAATCGCGCTATATTATATCAGTGATAAAATAAAATAGGCAGCCTAAGCTGCCTATTCATTGATATTCTGATTTTTAACTTGTTGATTATCGAATGAGACTAATCAAAAAAAACAGTTATTGACCCGCTTTAAGCTTCATGAAGTAGTCTTCGTACTTCACTGTCTTATCGCCAACCGCAGCTTGCCATTCAACACGATCAAGGTCTTCTTGAGGTGGGAACAGAGCCGGGCTGTCTTTGAACTTCTCGTTCGATGCTTTCACTGCTGTTAGGTAGCCAGTATCACGAGAGTTTTTTCCGCGATTTCTGGGCGCAGTAGGAAGTCGATCATCTTGTGAGCCGCTTCTACGTTTGTTGCGCCAGAGCTGATTGCAAAGTTATCAACCCAACCAATACCGCCTTCTTTAGGGAATACCAGTTTAATCGGCAGACCTTCGTTTTGAGCCGCTGCTGCAGAACCGTTCCAAAGCATACCAAGGCCAACTTCACCAGACATGTATGGTGCGCCAGGGTTGTCTGAGTTAAATACTAAAACATTTGGCATTAGCTTTTGTAGCTCAGCGTACGCTTCGTCGATCTCTTTCTCGTTAGTAGTGTTGCCTGAGTAACCTAACTTGCGTAGAGCAATCTGGAACACTTCACGAGTGTCATCCATCATCATTAGTTGACCTTCAAGCTCAGGCTTCCATAAGTCAGCCCAGCTTTGAAAATCTTCTGGATTGTACATGTCTGTGTTCACAGCAAGACCCGTGATCGCAACAACGTGTGGAATAGAGTAGCCCATTTTTTCATTGACATTAGCTCTAAACTAAACGTTGCCCTCAGGCAATAGATAGAAAAACAGAATGGCAATTTACCATTCTGTTTATGATTAACACCTTTTGTAGAACATCGAGTTTCTCAACTTCTTATCAATTCAGCCTCGTTAAAGGGTAGGAGGCTTACTTAATTTTCTCTCTCGCTAACAACTGAGAAATAATCACCAGTATTAGCGACACCACTAACATCACTGTTGCTAGGGCGTTGACCTCTGGAGAGATACCTACTTTAACCATAGAGTAAATCTTCAGTGGCAAGATTTCGTACGTTGGACCGGTTACAAAAGAGCTGATAATCACATCGTCCAAAGACAGTGTGAAGCTCAACAACCAACCCGCAGCAACCGCAGGCTTTGCAAGAGGCAGGATGATCTGTTTTAGAATCGTCCATTCACTTGCACCTAAGTCTTTTGCTGCTTCAAGCATTTTCACATCGAAGCCATTCAAGCGGCTGTAAACCGTTACAACAACAAACGGCAAACAGAACGTAATGTGTGCAGCAAGTAAGGTAAAGAAGCCTAGTTGCACACCCATTACCAAGAACAAAGCCAGTAAAGAGATTGCCATTACGATGTCTGGTGACATCATCACGATGAACAACATGCCATTGACCACACCTTTACCTTTGAATTGGTAACGGAATAGGGCTACTGCTGTCAGGCTGCCGACAATCGTTGCTGCTGTTGCTGAGAACACCGCTACGTTAATCGAGTGCCACGCAGCCTGCATTAGGCTGTCGTTGTTAATAAGTGCGTCATACCACTTGGTGGTGAAGCCACCCCATTTCATACCAAACTTGTTGGCATTAAATGAGTTCGCAATCAACACGATAATAGGTAGGTATAGAAAAGCGTATACCAGTGCCATAAAGCTGAACTTAACTGTGCGACCCATTAGTCTAGCTCCACCTTCTTATTCAATAGCTTGCCCGCTCGGTAGTAGGCATAAAGCATAATTGCCATCGCAACCGTCAGCGCAATACTCGTAGCCGCGCCAAACGGCCAGTCTCGGGCGTTGAGTACTTGGCTCTTAATCACGTTACCAATCAGCAAGTTCTTAGCACCGCCTAGCAAGTCAGAAATGTAGAACATGCCTAACGCTGGAAGAAGTACTAATAAACAACCACCGATGATGCCGGGCATCGTTAGCGGTAATACAACTTTCAACAAGGTTTGAAGCTTGTTTGCGCCTAAGTCTTTTGCTGCCTCTAGGTACGTGTCATCCAGTTTTTCAATCGCTGAATACAACGGAAGAATCATGAACGGCAGTAGGATATACACCAAACCGATCATTACCGCCGTTTCTGTGTACATAATACGCAGCGGCTTATCGATGATATCTAGCGCTAGTAGGCTTTTGTTTAAGACACCTTGAGTACCCAGTACAGTCTTCAAGCCGTAGGTACGAATCAAAGAGTTCGTCCAGAATGGCACAATCACCAAAAACAGCATGAAAGGGCGCCATTTCTCTGGCATTTTTGCCACGATGTAGGCAAACGGGTAGCCAATGATCAAACACAATAGCGTCGCGATAATAGCCATATAGAAAGAGTGCATCAGCACTTTAAAATACAGCGGGTCGGCCAAACGGATGTAGTTATCGAGAGTGAAGGTCATCTCGATCAAGTTTGCTTCGTCACGAGTTAAGAAGCTGGTACCAATGATCATGATGTTTGGAATCATCACGAACAGCACTAACCAACCTGTGATTAAAGCAACAATCGCGTTTTGTAAATTAAACTTCTTGCTCATCTTCTAATACCACTTCCCAGCTCTCAACCCAAGTTACTGCAACTTTTTGGCCCAGTGAGTGATCAACATCAGGGTCATCTTCGTTGAAGAATTCGCTTACCATTACGCGCATGCCAGATTCTAGTTCTACAACTGAATCTAAGGTCATGCCTTTGTAGGTACGCTCGACAATGTGGCCAACAATACCGAGTTGCTCAGACTCTTTAATCTCTTCAATACGGAGATCTTCAGGACGAAGTAATACCTGCAGTTTTTGACCAGAAGTGATGCATTTATCGTGGTAGATAACTGACTCTTCACCTTCAATTGTCGCAAAAATGCGTTTTTCATCTAAACGAGATGTCGCTGTCGCATCGAATACGTTAATTTCACCAATGAAGCGAGCAACAAAAAGGTTCTTAGGCTCTTCGTAAATCTCTCTTGGTGTTCCGTCTTGCTCAATCACACCGTCACGCATAACAATAATACGGTCAGACATCGACAGTGCTTCTTCTTGGTCGTGAGTTACAAAAATAAACGTGATACCAAGTTGGCGCTGAAGTTGTTTCAGCTCGATTTGCATCTGTTTACGAAGTTTGTAATCCAGAGCAGACAGAGATTCATCCAACAAAAGAACTTTAGGCTTATTAACGACAGCACGAGCGATTGCGATACGTTGTTGTTGACCACCAGAAAGCTGGTGTGGTTTTCGTTGTGCCATCTGTCCTAGGCGCACCATTTTTAAAGCTTCCATTACACGAGGTTCAATCTCGCTATTTGGAACTTTCTGCATGCGTAGGCCAAATGCCACATTTTCGAAAACGGTCATATGTGGGAATAGGGCATAGCTTTGGAATACAGTGTTAACATGCCTTTGTTCAGCAGGGACTTGGGTTACGTTCTGTTCAGCTAATAGTATTTGACCACTATCTGCCGTTTCAAAACCCGCAATCATTCTTAGTACCGTTGTTTTACCACAACCTGATGGGCCTAAAATCGTGAGAAACTCACCATGATTTACGTTTAGATCAAGATTGCCGATGACTTCCTTACCATCGAAGCTTTTACTAATACCAGTTAGCTGTACTACTGGTTTTACTACTGATTTTTTAGCGTTCAACGTCTGTTTTTCTCCACCTTGGTTCTGTTTGAGAACCTGTTGCTATACACCTTTGAGGCGCGCATCATAATCACCAAAAACGTGAAATCAAAGCATTTTTTACCATTCGAAGATAAAAAATTTCGCAGGTAAAAGTAAACATCCTTTACCATACTGTTATTTTCTGGGTTCACGCCCCAACAGACGTCTAATTATTAACCATTAAGACGCAAAAGCAAGCCTTGTTACAGTTTCATATTTTAGTTTGTATCCGACATATGAGTATAATGAAGGTAATTTTTATCAATAAGTTAGGTGGCTCAGTTTAATTGACACACCTAGGTATCACTATGAACAACGACATCGAAAAAGATTTTAATTTAGGCGGTAGTATCGACCGTGCACTTTCTGGCGATTATGAGCTCAAAGCATCGGCTGTATTCCAAGAGGCATGGAAACATACGGTAAGTCACTTTCTTTCGTTTTCGCCGGCAATAGTTGCTCTGATGTTCGTGCAACTGGCTATCTTCTATATTGCACTAAAGCTACAGCTAGGTGACCCAGCTGTTATCTTAGACGCCGTTATCGACCCAGAGGCTTTTACTCCGCAGATCGTTGAGTCGATCTTTATTGCTAATTTCAGCTATGAAGTTATCAGCGCACCTATCTATGCAGGTATCTGTTTGATGGCGATGAGCCATGCTGCTGGTCTACAGACTAAAATTCACCACATTGGCAAAGGCCTACAGTTTACAATTCCAGTAATCCTTGTGACTCTGTTCAGTCTGATGCTTCAAGGTATTGCAGGTATGATTCTGCCTTTTCTGTCGATTTACTTCTCGCTTGCTTTCAGCCACTCAATCCTGTTGATTTGCGATAAGAAAGTACCACCAATGCAATCGCTTCTGCTTTCTCTGCGTGCTGTAAACAAGAAAATCTTCACAGTTGCTTCTATCTACCTATTAGTAATGCTGATGTTCATCGTCGCGGCAATGATGTACGGCATCGGTCTTATCTTCGTTTTACCTTTCTTCTTCCACGTTAAAGGGATTCTTTACCGCGAGATGTTTGGCATTAAACTCAAACTGATTGCGTCAGACAGACCAAAGAGCGACGACGACCACAACGGTAGCAACAATAAAGACCCACAGGTATTCGATGCATAACAACTCTAAATCAACCGCAAGTAAATCACTTGCCCTAAAAGTGACAGCATTAGCCTTAGTTGGCTCAATCTCGTTAGTTGGCCCAATGCTTTACCAACAAGAGGAAGAGCGTAGGCGAGCAGGTCAAGTGGCCCAAGACTCAGAACAAAAGTTTGGTGACTTGACCGTCCCTTCTAATAAGCCAGACTTCGCAGCTATTGAAGATGTAAATGAAAAGAAAGACACTTTCTTTTCTTATCTTCGCCCAAGTATCAATATCGAAAACAAGCGAATCACAAAAGAACGTGCGTTTCTAACCAAGCTTTCAGAAACAGGGTTGACCAATGTTGATTCTGAAGACGCGTCATACGCAAAGCAACTAGGGAAGCTGTATAGCCTACCAGTACCTTCATCAGGCTTAGATGATGCTTGGCTGACAGAAATGTTGAATCGTGTAAATGTGTTACCTGAAGCGCTTGTATTAACTCAGGCGGCCAATGAATCAGCTTGGGGCACATCACGTTTCGCCACTAAAGCGAATAACTATTTTGGTCATTGGTGTTACACCAAAGGGTGTGGCCTAGTTCCGTTACAACGTAATGAAGGCAGCTCGCATGAGGTTGCGACTTTCTCTTCGAGCCAAGAATCTGTGCATCGTTACTTCATGAACCTTAACCGAAACCGTGCTTACGCAGACTTAAGAGCGATTCGTGCAAAACTGGCGGGAAAGGGTGACGATCTGCTAACGACGCAAACCGCTACTGAACTCAGCAACGGCTTGCTAAAATATTCTGAGCGAGGTTCAGACTATGTGACTGATTTACGAGCTATGATCCGTCACAACGAGGTATACTGGAAAAAATAACTCGATTTGATAGTCATTTGGTGAGCTTAAATGCTAAGTTTGACCAAATAACATCACGTAAAGAGCAGCTCATTAGCTGCTCTTTCTATTTATAAACGCTCAACTTCGACAAGACTATAACAATGAAAAAGACAGTACTCTCTTTATTAGCTTCTCTAAGCCTAGGGGTCTCTTTACCTGCTGCAGCGCAAGAATACATGTTTACCTACTCTAAGCTTTACACACAGCTTAAAAACAACACCAAAGAAGGGCATGATGACGTTAAAGTTGCCGTCTTCTTTGTCGATCAGCAAGCCCAAACAACCTGTCATATCAGCAAAGCATGGATGGAAAAAGAAGAGCACTATGAAGAGCTGAAAGTCTCTCCAGATAACGAGCTACTTCTCCCTGTTGACCAAAACCTTCGTTCGGCAAACCCGCTTATTTTTGTGCAAACAAAAGAGCAAGAGTGTGCATACTCTTTGGTTGTTATGACTAAAGCACCTTTAGCAGGAACGGTTAAAGTTGCACATCTGGAAAACCTGTTACCGCAGATGCAAGCAATGCTAGAAGACGTCAGCGGCATGTTCTCAAGCTGGTTCACACCGGACATCCAAGGGCTAACGCTTGAATTCGCAAACAAGCTTGAAGGTAACATCACGCTTTCTAACGATAAACAGATCCCAATTACCCAAGGGCGCGCTAAGTTCACACTAGAAGAACTTAACAGAAGTGACAGCATCACGTTGCCAGAAGCGACAACTCGTGTCTTACCTTACATTCCGGCTCAATAACCTTGATTTAGTCGATAGACCAAGCGGCATTATCTAAACAACACATCGTAAAGCAGCCAACTAAAACCAAGTTTGGCTGCTTTTCTTTTCCTGTAATCTACGTAGTTTGCACTTGTGAAGCTCATTTTTTGTTAATGATGAGTGCTTCTCACTAGATAAAGTGGAATCTTTCAACCAGTCGACTTGTTTATCCTGCCGTTACTATTTCAACATCAAATAAAAATCCGTATAATCCACGCCCTAAAACAGTCCCACTAGCAATCTACAGTCGGTAATACGACGGTGTGAGAGTCGCAATGAACCAAAACGATAATAGAAAAGAAGTACTAGAATTCAACAAACTTCAGAAACGTCTGAGAAGAAATGTTGGAAATGCCATCATTGACTACAACATGATCGAAGAGAATGATGTAGTAATGGCATGTATCAGTGGCGGTAAAGATTCGTTTGCGATGCTAGATATTTTGCTACGTTTACGTGAAGCAGCACCAATCAAGTTTGATGTTGTTGCGGTAAACCTAGATCAAAAACAGCCTGGGTTCCCTGAGCACATTCTTCCTGAATACTTTGAAACACTGAACATTCCTTATTACATCGTAGATAAAGATACGTACTCAGTAGTTAAAGAGAAGATCCCTGAAGGTAAAACAACGTGTGGTCTATGTTCTCGTCTGCGTCGTGGTACTTTGTACTCGTTCGCTGAGAAGATTGGCGCGACTAAGATCGCTCTTGGCCACCACATGGACGACATCGTTGAAACTATGTTCCTTAACATGTTCCACGGCGCTCGTCTTAAGGCTATGCCACCTAAGCTACGTTCTGATGATGGTCGTAACGTTGTTATTCGTCCACTGACTTACTGTCGTGAAACAGACCTTATCAAATACGCTGAACACAAAGGGTTCCCAATCATTCCTTGTAACCTTTGTGGTTCACAAGAAAACCTACAACGTCAAAGCATTAAAGCAATGCTGATTGATTGGGACAAAAAGACACCAGGCCGTGTTGAAAAAATCTTTAAATCAATTCAAAACGTTAGCCCAAGCCAACTGGCTGACCGCGAACTATTTGACTTTGTAAACCTTCCATTAGACCGTAGCGGTGAGCGTGAAGAGTACGAATTCCAAGAAGCTGAAATTTCATCTTCTAACATCGATGAGTCAATGTTCATCGACGTAACGAACGTATAAAACAAACAATCGTTGTAGAGCAATAAATGCACCGACGACAGACAAACAAAAACGCCTCAAGTAGTGCTTGAGGCGTTTTTTATGAGTTGGACTTGCAGTTAAGTTCGTCTGCTTAGGGGCATTAACCTTTCGAAAGATTAGGATCGAGTGGGCTAACGTAACCAGATGGCTTAAGCGCCAAAACATCACAGTTAATCTTATCGATAACATGCTCCGCCGTATTACCAATAAACACCGCAGATAGACCCGTACGACCGGTTGTACCCAAGATTACCATTGCAGCTTTGTTCTCAGACGCGACACGTGGAATGACATCTTCAGGTAAGCCTTGTTCAACAACGGTCTGCTCTTCACACATACCGTGCTTCTGACGCAGTGCCTTCATCGCAGTTAAGTGATGACCGCGAACCGCATCAGTGTAAGAGGTTGGGTCAAACTCAGGCAGCTCAATCGTTATATTTGCCGGAGTGATTGGGTAAGCGTTAACTAAGAAAGGTTCCGCATCCAGACGACCCGTTATCTCAAGGAGTCGATCAACCATAGTATCGTTAAGTTCTAAGTGCGTTTCCGTCTCTGAGCCTACGTGAACAGACGCATAAATCTTCGCGTGTTCTGGCCAGAAATCGTTTTTAACAAGCAGTACAGGGCTAGGGCATTTTCTCAATAGGTGCCAATCAGTCGGTGTGAAGATAACTGATTCCAAAGTATCGTGCTTGCGTGTACCCTTAATCAAAATATCGTGACCACCGCTATAAACTTCGGCAATGATGGCCTCGTAAGGGCGGTTATGCCAAACCACTTGAACATTAAATTCAATAGAATCATCTAGGTAAGGCTGTGCAACTTTATTCATCCAGATTTCACGCTGATGGATAACGCCTTTGCGCATTGCATCTCTTTCATCGACAGAAAGCATAGATGTCATTTCATACGAGAAATCGTAGATAGACAAAAAGAAAGTGATATGGCTCGTTGAGGTGCTTTTCTTAGCAAGTTGGATAGCACGAACTAGAGCGGGTTGCTCATCATGATTAATGTCTGCGACAACTAAAATTTTGTTATAGATACTCATAACTAAGCCTACTTTTCAGACCGAACATATAAATAATGTAGCGTAGTTATGGAGAGATTAAGAGAAATAAAAGAGGTTTTAAGGGAGAAACATGATGTAGCTCATTATTGAACTACATCATTGATATCTAGACTATTCTTTTGAAACGCCAGCAAGTTCCATCAGCGCATCGTGATCTTCGATAGTGATATATTTGCCTTTAACGCTTAGGATGTCTGCTTTCTGGAAACGACCTAAAAGACGGCTAATAGTTTCAACCGTTAAACCTAGGTAGTTACCAATATCGCCACGAGTCATCGTTAAGCGGAACTCACGTGGGCTGAAACCACGTTGAGAGAAACGAGTTGAGAGATTATAAAGGAATGCAGCAAGGCGCTCTTCCGCATTCTTCTTGGAAAGAAGCAGAATCATTTCTTGGTCGCCTTTAATCTCGTTACTCATTAGGCGCATAATTTGCTGACGCAGCTTAGGCATTTTCCCTGACAGGTCATCAAGAATCTCGTATGGGATTTCACATACCATAGAAGTTTCTAGCGCTTGTGCGAAACTAGGGTGTAGGTCACCAGTAATCGCATCAAAGCCGACAAGATCGCCCGCTAGATGGAATGCAGTAATCTGCTCGTCACCTTGTTCGGTAATCGTGTAGCTCTTGATCGTTCCAGAGCGAATAGCGTAGAGAGATTTAAGCTCGTCACCAGCTTTAAATAACTCTTGACCTTTTTGAATAGGCTTTTTTCTCTCAATGATATGATCAAGTTGATCAAGTTCAGATTCATTCAAAGTGAACGGAATACAAAGTTGGCTAATACTACAATCATGGCAATGGATCGCACAGCCACCAGATTGGACACGTTTCGTTACAGGCTTTTCAGAAATCATAACAATCTTTCACTATTTGATAGACATCAATATTTTAGCATTCCTTTATCCAGTTAGGTAGTAAAAAAACCAGATTTAAAGAATGGTTATACGGTATAAGTAATGAGCAGCAGCGCCGTATATCCAGTGTAGAAACCGTAAATCAGGATTAAAATCGCGCCGAGTTGACGAAATATGTCAGCTTGTTGCAATTTCTTGAGGAAATTAGCGCCCATACCAACCGTCAGCATTGCGGGAAGCGTTCCCAAGCCAAATGCGAGCATAATTCCAGCTCCATTATACCAACTGCCTGACACAGCCGCCCAGGTCAGCATAGAGTAGACCATACCACACGGTAGCCACCCCCAAATGAAACCAAACGGCAGAGCGTGGCTTGGATGCTTGAGTGGGAGGAAAGACTTACCGACTGGTGAAATATAACGCCACAGCTTCTGACCGACCTTCTCAAAGAACAGCAAGCCAAACCACCACTTACCCATATACAGGCCCAAAATGATCATAAAGATGGCAGCGAACAAACGAAGCCAATTAAGTAGCGCGTTGAAATCGCTAAGTTGACCGATTGAAGAGATTGCACCGCCGATCATACCACCAATAACGGCATAGCTGAGTAGTCGACCAAGGTTGTAAAGTAGAGGGGTAACCGGGGAAGGTTTGGTATTGCCGATTGAAAGGAGCGACGCAATACCACCACACATTCCCATGCAGTGGCCCGCGCCGATCAGTCCGACAAAAAAGGCTCCGATCCAATCAGGCGTCATCGTTCTTTTTATCTAGGTTGGTTGGGGATTCATTACTAGCTTTGACACTCTTCACAGGCTTGCTGTCAGAGTGATCATGAGCTTTTTCGTCTTCGTCAAACAAAATGTTGTGACCTTGACGCTCCAGGTCTTCAAACTGTTCGCTCTTCACCGCCCAGAGAAATATACCAACAGCGATACACACCAGCACAATCGCAATGGGAATCAGGATATATAAACTTTCCATTATTTACCTTGCTCTTTTAAAAGCCTTAGCGAGTTAGACACAACAATAATAGAGCTTGCAGACATGCCAACAACGGCAATGTATGGAGCAACCAAACCTGCTACAGCCAACGGAAGGATAAGTAGGTTATATCCCAATGACCATGCTAGGTTTTCGCGGATTATCTTACGCGTTTTTAGCGCCAATGTACGGGACTTAAGTAACCTATCGAGCTTATCACCCAATAAAACCATGTCTGCAGAGGCTTTTGCTACATCTGTTCCACCGCCCATAGCGACAGAAAGGTGAGCCCCCGAAAGAATAGGCGCATCGTTAATACCGTCGCCGACCATCATGGTGATGTCTTTCTCATCACGAGAGTTAAGGTAAGCAAGCTTATCCTCAGGCTTCGCATTCGCAACGATGTCGGTAATACCGATCTCTTCAGCAACTGGCTTCGCGTTAATCAAGGAGTCACCCGTCAGCAGAGTAGTTTTAATACCCGCTTCTTTGAACTTTTGGATGAACTCCATGCTTTCCTTACGAATCGGGTCTTCATAAGTAAAGGTAGCGATATGACGTCCCGCTATCGACAAGTAGATGCCGTTACTTTGCGTCGGTTGAGTTTCACCAAGAATAAACTCACTACTACCGATCGCCACCTCTTGACCGTTCAACTCACCAGTAATACCCGAACCAATAACGTTGTTTACGGAATTGACTTCAACATCATCGGACACGTGAGTCTTGAATGCTTTCGCAATAGGGTGGTTAGCATGCTGTTCTAGGCTCGCAGCCACTTTTAAACACGTCTCTTTATCAAGCTCTGAGAAAGTTTCCACACGGCTGATACGAATATCCCCCTCAGTCAATGTACCCGTTTTATCGATGATCAAGTGGTTAACTTTGCACAAGGTTTCGAATACATGGCCTTTACGCAGCAAAATACCAAAGTTACCCATACGGGACGTTGAACAAGTAATTGCTGTCGGCGTCGCCAGTGAAAGAGCACATGGACAAGTCGCAACCAGTACAGACAACATGATCCAGAATGCGTCTTCTGGTCGTGTTTGATGCCAGTAAAACCAAGTACCGAAGGAGATAATCAAGATAGCCGCAACAAAGTAACGAGCCACAATATCCGCAATTTGTGCAATACCAGGCTTAGATAACTGGGCTTCATCTTGCAGACGAACAATATTGGAGATCACAGAGTCCGCTTTTGATGTCATTACTTCCAGTTCAAATGACTCATCGCCATTCAACGTACCAGCGTAAACTGTATCGCCTTCGTTTTTCACGACATGGATAGATTCGCCAGTCAACATAGATTCATCAATATGAACTCGGCCCGAAAGTACTTTGCCATCCGCAGGGATGTGTTCGCCCGGAAGTACGCGGATCTTGTCGCCTACTTTTAGAGTTTTCACTGGCACTTGCTCGCCGTCTAGGGTTGTCGCCATTGTAGGGACGAGCTTAAGCAGGTTACCACTCGCAGCCGCTGCTTTACGACGAGCTCTCATCTCTAAGAAACGACCAAGCAGTAGGAAGAAAGTGAACATAGAAATAGATTCGAAGAAAACTTCTCCTTTCTCTGTCACGGTTGCGACTAAACTTGCCACGTAGGCAAACAGCAAAGCGATCGAGACAGGCACATCCATACCCAGTGTTCGTCCTTTAATACTGCGCCATGCATTGATGTAGAACGGCAAAGCAGAATAGAGCAATACAGGTGTAGCAAAGATAAGGCTTACCCAACGGAAGTAGTTTTTAAACTCTGGTTCGAGGTTGCCAAAAACTTCAAGATATAAAGCCACTGCAAGCATCATTACCTGCATGGTTGCCAAGCCAGCAACACCGAGGCGGTATAGGTAGTTTTGCATCGATCGGTGATAGGCAGCTTCTTGTTGATCAGCTTCAAAAGGCGCGGCTTTATAACCTAGAGTATGGATTGCTGACAATAATTCACTCAGTTTAATTTGCGTGTTATCCCAGCTAAGTAGGGCGCGGTTGGTGGTCGTATTCACACGAATACTACCTACCCCTTGTTTTGAAGAGACTTGTTTCTCAATGAGCCATGCACAAGCCGCACATGAGACACCTTCAAGCGACAATGTCACCTCAGAGACGTTCTCAGAGTTTCTTACAAACTCCAATTGAACATCTTCATTATCATAATGACTGAGTGCCAGAAGCTGCTCTGGCACCAGATCCGCTTTCTCAGCAGGGGCGGTGCGGTATTGGTAGTAAGAAACCAAACCGCTATCAACGATTGTCTGAGCTACCGTCTCGCAACCCGGACAACACATCTTACGAGGCGATCCTAAGATCTCGACTTCAAAATCCGTTTCCGCTGGTACATCCTCACCGCAGTGATAACAGGATTCACACATAAGTTTTAGTTCGTTAGTTGAGTAGGAGTATCAATCGGGAAGTTCATGCGACCTTGAACTAACCATTCTTCGTCATGTGGAGTCAGCTCAATGAACCACGGGCCTTCTAAGTGTTGGTCCAGAGCCAGTGTGTAGTTACCTCTCGCATCAGCAGTTAGTAGCTGAGTGAAATCGCGGTCTGGGAGCGTTCTGTGAACGAACATTGCGCTGATGGCAGGGAAGTGTTCAAGTTTACCTTTGTCTAATGTGATGATAACAGAGTTACCTTTCTCATTAAGTGAAGCTGATAGGCCCAGCTCTTTGGCGATATTTACTTTTGAAATGTCGACATTAATGCCTTTTCCTTTTTTATAGTAATCCTCAGTCACTAAGTCTACAGAGTTCTGTGTAAACACAATAACCGTCATAATGGTCCAAATAACTACTGTAGCTGGCAACGCGATTAAGAACCACGGCCAAAACTGTTTATACCAAGGCTTTACCATAAAAAAAATCTCAAAAAAGAATAAAAAGAAGAGGTAATAAAATAAAGGAAAGACAGCCTCTTAGAAAGAGGCTGTTATTGAAATGTTACTTATTATCTGTGTTGCTTAGGCTCCAAACGTAAGATGCAACGAGCTGTACTTTGTCTTCACCTAGAATGTCTTTCCAAGCAGGCATTACGCCAGAACGACCGTACATAACTGTTTCAGTTACGTCTGCACGAGAATCGCCAAATAACCAATCTCGGTCAGTTAAGTCAGGAGCGCCAACAGCAGGGTTACCCTTACCATCAGTGCCGTGACATGCTGCACACACTACGAAGCGAGCTTTACCAGCAGCAGCTTCTCTCGCATTTACACTACGACCAGATAGGCTAAGAGTATAACTTACAACTTCTTTTACACCTTGCTCGCCGAGTGCGTCCTTCCAAGCTGGCATTTGACCAACACGACCATGCATAATTGTTGTGACGATAGCCTCAGGCTCACCACCATATAACCATGCATCATCAGTTAGATTTGGAAAACCTTTCTGGCCACGCGCATCAGAGCCGTGACACTGAGAACAGTTTTGCAGGAACAAACGTTGACCCACTTTGATAGCATCAGCATCTGATGCAATGTCAGGGATTGAACGTAAACCATTTTCGTCGTGAGCCAGCTTTCTGAATGCCGCACCAAAGTAGGTGTCTGCATCATCAAGCTCTTTCGCGTACGCATCTAACTGTTTGTTTGCTTGCGCAGCAGCAATAGCAGAGCGAGACTCTTCAACGCTACGTACAGTTTGATCCGAGCTAGTCCACCCAAGAAGACCTTTAAAATTACCTAGGCCAGGGTATAGAGCAAGATAAATCGCTGAGAAAGCAATCGTACTAATGAAAAGATATGTCCACCATTTTGGTAGTGGGTTGTTAAGCTCACGAATACCATCGTATTCATGGCCCATATCTTGACCTTCTTCTACGCCAGTTTTATCTCTAAAACACCAACGAAGCAAGGCAGCACAACCAATTAGGGTACCAATAGTAATAACACTAACCCAAATACTCCAGAATGTACTCATTACCTTGTCACTCCTTCATTTTTAGAACTTGTTGCTGGCTCGTCGTCAGCAAACACTAGGTTCGCGTCTTCGTCGAAACGTGATTTTCGATTCTTGCCATATGCCCACCAAACGATCCCGATAAAGCAAGCAAAAACGATCACAGTCCAAATACTTTGAAATGTAATAATGTCCATAATCATTCCTTATTTCATTGCGTGGCCAAGCGATTGAAGATAAGCGATGATTGCATCCATCTCTGTTTTTCCTTCAACATCTTGTTTAGCGTTAGCAATTTGTTTATCTGTGTAAGGAACACCAAATTGGTTACGGAAGAGTTCTAGCTTCTGTTGAGTCAATTTGCCATCAAGTACATTTTCAGCAAGCCATGGGAAACCAGGCATGTTTGATTCAGGAACAAGTTCGCGAGGGTCCATTAGGTGGACACGGTGCCATTCATCAGAGTAACGTTCACCTACGCGAGCTAGATCAGGGCCTGTACGCTTTGAGCCCCATAGGAATGGGTGTTCCCAAACACTTTCGCCAGCTACAGAGTAGTGGCCGTAACGTTCAGTCTCAGAGCGGAAAGGACGAATCATTTGGCTGTGACACACGTTACAACCTTCACGAATGTAGATATCACGACCTTCCATTTCCAGAGCAGAATAAACGCGTAGGTTTTCTACAGGTTCCGTTGTCTGCTTTTGGAAGATAAGAGGAGTGATTTCTACTAAAGCACCAAAACTGATAGCAATAACGATTAAGATCGCTAATAGGCCGACGTTTTTCTCTACCAACTCATGGCGATTATTTGAATTTGAGCTCATTCTAAATCTCCTTAAGCCGGTTGAGGGATAGCTTTAAGGCTATCTTTAGGTGCAGAAACAGTTTTGTACGTGTTGTATGCCAGTAACAACATACCAGATAGGAAGATTAAACCGCCTAGGAAACGTACAAAGTAGAACGGGTAAGACGCTTCTACAGATTCAACGAAGCTGTAAGTTAATGTACCGTCAGAGTTAACTGCACGCCACATCAGACCTTGCATCACACCAGAGATCCACATTGCAACAATATAGAAAACCGTACCAATCGTTGCTAACCAGAAGTGAACATTGATTAGAGATACAGAGTACATACGCTCTTGACCAAATAGCTTAGGAACTAAGTGGTAAACCGAACCGATAGAAACCATTGCAACCCAACCTAACGCACCAGAGTGAACGTGACCGATAGTCCAGTCCGTGTAGTGAGATAGCGCGTTAACCGTTTTGATTGCCATCATTGGGCCTTCGAAAGTCGACATGCCGTAAAATGATAGAGAAACGATTAGGAAACGTAGGATAGGGTCGTAGCGAAGCTTATGCCACGCACCAGATAGAGTCATGATACCGTTGATCATGCCACCCCAAGAAGGAGCAAACAGAACCAAAGACATAACCATACCTAGAGACTGAGTCCAGTCTGGAAGTGCGGTGTAGTGTAGGTGGTGAGGACCAGCCCAGATATACAGAGACACAAGTGCCCAGAAGTGAACGATCGACAAACGATAAGAATAAACAGGGCGACCAGCTTGTTTAGGAACGAAGTAGTACATCATACCTAGGAAACCAGCTGTCAATAGGAAGCCTACCGCATTGTGTCCGTACCACCATTGCACCATTGCATCAATTGCACCTGAGTAAATCGAGTACGACTTAAACGCAGATACAGGAACAGCTAGACTGTTAACGATGTGCAACACGGCAACCGTGATGATGAAGGCTCCGAAGAACCAGTTCGCTACGTAAATGTGTGATGTTTTTCGTTTAATCATAGTTCCGAAGAACACGATTGCATAAGCTACCCACACAAAAGTAATAGCAATATCGATTGGCCATTCTAGTTCTGCATACTCTTTACCAGAGGTTAAACCTAACGGTAGAGTAATTGCAGCCGACAGGATAATCGCTTGCCAACCCCAAAAGGTGAAGGCTACGAGAGGGCCACCAAAGAGACGCGTCTGACAGGTACGTTGCACAACATAATATGATGTTGCAAACAGCGCACTTGTACCGAACGCAAAAATAACCGCATTAGTATGCAGGGGACGTAAACGACTGTACGTCAACCACGGCGTATCAAAGTTTAGCTGTGGCCAAACTAATTGAGCGGCAATCAAAACACCAACGCCCATACCGACAATACCCCACAAAATTGTAACTAGGGTAAACTGACGGACGACCGTATAGTTGTAGTTTTGTTCAAGCTGCTTTTCTTGGCTCATTTGCATGCTTCCAATTTCTTATTTACTACACTTTACTTCCAACACGACTCACGTCGTAATGCCACCCAAATTAGAAAAGGAAATACAGCCTATTCAAGACCTTATTTCCACTTGCTGATTTTAAAAAAAAGTGGCATTTTCAACGCGACACTATACTTGAATTAACAAATCAATGACAGAGTAGTAACCTTACGCTTGGTCTGGAATTGGATTTTTATTTAAAAACTTTGAACTTTGTAACAAGGAGTAAAGATTATAATGGCGGCACAAAAGCTAACAAAAGGCAGGCTTGTTCAAATTATCGTCATGTTGGTTGTTTTATTAGCTGCATTTACTTGGAGAACAGTGACATACGATAATAACGAGACAATAACTTGTATAGTTTCAAAACCTTGTGAATTTGGTATTGATAATAATAATGTTTCGATTTCGGGCGATAGTCAGGGGTATTCGATTGAAACATCTAAAACTGGTAAATTCATCATTAGCTATAATGGTAACGGAGTTTTGGAATCGAAAGGGGCGTCATTTTGGCTTTTACAAACCAATGATGAGACTTCCTCAATAACGGTTACATTTCCACAACAGGTCATGACGTATACAGTAAATCTCTCTAAAGAATAAAACTCAAAACTGAGCAACACCTCGCTCTTTGATAGAAATATTGACTAAACCAGTGAAACCATGTGCATTAAAGTGTTATAAAGACAACATTAATAAAGTTTCCAGAACTCTATGAAATTTCTATCAAAAGTCTCTTATTCTCTAGATGATAAAATCGCCGTAGATGAACTGCTTCTTGGGGTAGAAAACCCCGAGGACATCGCTTGTCTCATCTGCTACTGCACAGAAGAGTACTCCACGCTCGCTGTGCAGAGATACTTCGTAGATGCTCTCCCTAATATTCCAATTCATGGATGCACGACATGCCATGGAATCATGACTGAAACTGGATTCCATTCAGGGCCTGTAATAGGTGTGCTCATCATCTATGATTCTGGTATCAATGCTTACGGAACCGGCATCAAGCACTTCAGTCAATCCATCGAGCAAAGTACCTTCGACGCAATAGATTTAGCGCTAAAAAACGCCAACCGTGAAGGTGAAATTCCAGACCTGATCTTGCTTCATTCTACTCCCGGCAACGAGGAGAAGGTGATGGCAGCCATCG
The DNA here is from genome assembly GCF_054968605.1 of Pseudoalteromonas sp. G5_S1_14_S5. NCBI lineage: Bacteria > Pseudomonadati > Pseudomonadota > Gammaproteobacteria > Alteromonadales > Pseudoalteromonadaceae > Pseudoalteromonas > Pseudoalteromonas sp. G5_S1_14_S5. Next base: position 51,782 of record NZ_JBQKUM010000032.1, read on the forward strand.
ACAGTAAATTCGGCACTGAAGTACCTATCATCGGTGGTAGCGCAGCCGACAATCAGGTGTCTGGAAACTGGAGCATATTTACTGAAGAGTCACTCTCAATTAATGGCGTTTCATTAACCGTCTTTTTCTCCTCTCAGTCTATCTATTCGTCATTCAGTGCAGGACACACACCCACACGATACTCTGGAACTGTAACCAAAGTAAGAAATAGAATCTTGCTTGAGATAGACCACAGACCAGCTGCCACGGTTTACAATGAATGGACTAATTTCCATTTAGGTGGCAGTGACGACGGCTATATCTTTGAAAAATCTTCTGTCTATCCACTAGGCCGGAAAGTCGGTACATCTTACAACTATCCGTATTTCAAACTCTCTCACTCTATTCGAGAAACAGAGTGTAACGGTAGCGAACTCTTTACGGATATCAATGAAGGCGACACCATTTATTTGATGCAAGGCTGCAAACAGCAGTTGATAAGCCGTGCCGCTAATATAATTCATTCGTCTTACTACAATGATATGGATCTGGAAGAAAAATTAGGTGCGATTAACATCTTTTGCGCAGGGCCAATGCTCAATCTAAAGCAAGACATGGATGAGGTTTGCGACCAAATAAATCAAGCTCTTAAAGGACTTCCTTACATATGTCCATTCACATTTGGTGAGCAAGGGAGGCTTTCAGGTGGAGAGAATGCACACGGTAATTTAATGGTGTCGTCAGCAACGTTTTATAGGTTAAAAAAGTAATGGGTTCTGAAGGTCAAGAAGCGCTGCAAGAAGCACGTATTGAACTACAAAAATTAAAAGCCCGTGAGAAAAAGCTGGCTGAAGAGAATAGGGTAATTCTATCGACTATCTCTGCAATCAGTAAGGCAAATAGCATCTCTGAGATATTTTCTAGTCTCGAGTTTGTGTTGAAAAAGTACATTAAGTTCGACGACTTTATCGTGGTCTCTAGAGTAGGGAATGAAGGTAATTTCAAAACTCTACTGACCAACAATAAAGTCTTTGAAGATATGATCTGGAACGATCATGGCAAGCTATCTCGAGTCATAAATGGTGAGTGTGCCATTCTTTTTGAACCCAAATCTCTGGATGAATTTAACACTTTGCATCCCATTGTTCTCGACCAAATCAACTCAGTGTTGATTACTGGTATCGACAGCGGACTAACACAGTCAGTCATCATTTTCATTCATTCGAATACCAAACATTTTAGCATTGAAACTAAGGTAACTCTTAACCGATTCCGTCCACTGATTGAGCGTGCTGTTTTCGACATAGAAAACAAGGAGAAGCTTGAAGCGACTGTTAGAGAACGAACCGCCGAGCTTGTCACATCAAGGAAAGACGCGGAAAGAGCGAACAAAGCTAAGTCAGAATTTCTCGCGATGATGAGCCACGAATTAAGAACGCCACTTAACGCCATCATTGGGCTGATCGACACATTAAAGTCGACCCAGCTAACAGAAGAACAACAGTCTATATTGCTAAATATGAGCACATCGTCTGAGCTTCTGTTAGCGATCATCAGCGATGTATTGGACTTTTCCAAAATTGAATCTGGTTGTTTCTCACTAGCGCCAAAATGGAGCAACGTAAGAGACACTGTAACTTTTGTTTTATCAGAACAAACAAAGGCTGCAGACGACAAAGGTCTAAAGCTCACAGTGTCTAGCGATTTCCCAGATGGTGAACTTCACTATATAGACCCAAGTCGTTTAGCGCAGATATTGTTTAACCTGATCGGAAATGCCATTAAGTTTACGCAGCACGGACACGTCCATGTTTCCATCAAATACCGGCAGAGTTCGTTCTTTATAACCGTTCAAGACACCGGAATTGGAATTAGCTCACAGCAGCTATCGTCGTTGTTCAGCCCATTTGTGCAAGCAGATAGCACAATAACGCGAAGGTTTGGCGGCACGGGGTTAGGTTTAGCGATCACCAAGCGCTTAGTTGAGTTAATGCGTGGACGAATATCAGTAGAAAGTAAGCCGGGGAAAGGTTCTAAGTTCGAGGTTCAATTACCTGTACTCACCAGGGTAACGAACAGCTGCAACCAACAGGAAGATGATGATTGTTCAAGAAAGCTCAGAAGTCGATACTCGGTACTGGTCGTGGAAGACAATCCAACGAACCAGATGGTGATTAAGTTAATTCTAACAAGGCAAGGCCACGAAGTTTTTATCGCAAGTAACGGTGAAGAAGCGATAGGCTTTATACAAGACAACAAAGATTCCATAGACATAATCCTGATGGACGTTTCAATGCCGATCATGGATGGTTTAACCACAACCAAACACATGAGAAAGGCAAACATCCAAACGCCAATCGTGGCTCTGACCGCACACACATCAGTTGAAGATAAATGTTCATGTTTAGATGTTGGTATGAATGATTTCGTAACCAAACCAGTAAGAACAAAAGAAATAACAGAAGCTATAGATAGACTAATGCTTGAGATCTAATAAACGTATTCTTAATCGAAGATTAGGAAATATGTTTATTAGGTATTTTATGGTAAATAACCATTATGGTTAAATACACGATACAAGATAACTAGAAACGAAGGCAGGGCATCAGATATTGAGCCCTTCCTTGTGATTACCAGGCCATATTTAACATAATATACATAATACGCAGTGGGATATGTA
>NZ_JBQKUM010000033.1:0-54158 GCF_054968605.1 Pseudoalteromonas sp. G5_S1_14_S5
GTGTGAATAGTCACTTTTCACATACCTTAACTTTCCGCCTGTCGCTGACGCACGCTAGACTAACACTAGATCGCAACAATGAAGGGACTTCAATGAACACTTATCACCGTATTCTCACTTCAGCTTTGGCACTTGCTGTGTCTAGTCCCCTTACCTCAACAACGGCTTTTGCGTGGCAAGCTGAGAAGATCACCGATGGGCTCGTGATTCCATGGGGACTCGCCTATGTTGACGAAGGATCCATGCTAGTCACCGAAAAAGAAGGTGTGATCAAACATGTTGATTTAAAAACGGGTGATCAGAGCACACTTTTTAGACTTCCTAATGTGTGGGCAAAAGGTCAAGGCGGAGCGTTAGATATCACCTTCTCGCTCTTTGAAGAAAACAAACTCTATGTTACTTACAGCAAAAACATCGAGGGCGAAGGTGTAACTACACTCGCTTCTGCTGATTACAAAAATGGTGAAGTGTCTTATTGGCAAGATATATTCGTTTCAGAATCGAGAACCGTCACTGGACGTCACTTTGGCAGTCGCATTACCTTCGATGATAGCCACCTCTACTTTTCGATTGGCGACCGTGGAGAGCGAGATAACGGTCAAAATACCTTAACCCATGCAGGCTCGATATTGCGCTTGAATGCAGACGGAAGCACACCAAGCGACAACCCATTTGTAAACGACGACAAAGTTCTCAACGAGATCTGGAGCTATGGCCACCGAAATCCGCAAGGACTGTTCTACGACTTCCCTACCAAAAAGTTATGGTCGATTGAGCATGGCCCGCGTGGAGGTGATGAAATTAACCTAATAAAAGCGGGAGCCAACTACGGGTGGCCTGTCACATCTCATGGCAAAGAGTATTGGGGGCCAATCAGCGTTGGGGATTCAGAAACCAAAGAAGGCATCGAAGCGCCTAAAAAGGTCTACATTCCTTCCATCGCCCCCGGCAGCTTAGTTGTTTACCAAGGGGATAAGTTCCCAGAGCTCAAAGGAAAACTATTAGCAGGCGCACTTAAACTTACCCATATCAATGTGGTAACGGTCAATGAGCAAGGTGATGCGACTGATGAGCAACGTATTCTAGAAAACCTAGGCGAAAGAATCAGAGACATCGAAACCTCACCAGATGGGGATATTTTCTTTAGCACTGACAATGGCAACCTCTATCGCCTAAAAAGGTAGCAACACCATTAAAACAACCAGCACATATATGAGATGATTTTATAAATAAAGCCGTTAAAAATGGGGCTTCAGGTCAATTTAGCGGCTTTCTTTTCCAAAAGCAGAATATGTAAAAACAGTGCAACCACTCTAATTTTGTCATCAAACTTACCTATGTTTTTCACAAAAACGACAAGAAATCACCATACAACTGTAACTACATGATATTTAAGGAATGCAAAGTTTGACTACCACCAAGTTTCTGCAACCTTTTACTATGGATTCGATTGACTATCCCCTGATTTGATTTAGACTCAATTTCGGCTAGAAAGAAAGTTCTTTGTATATAAACATTTCGTTGGATTACTAGTAACCCCGTTGTGTTGTACGCAATAGCAATAAACTTTTCCACGCTATCAGTGCCACAATTGGCTCACTATAAAAATTAATTTTAGGGATAACATCATGTCTAACACAGTTACTGGTACAGTAAAATGGTTCAACGAAACTAAAGGCTTCGGTTTCATTCAACAAGAAAACGGTCCAGACGTATTTGCACACTTCTCTGCAATCACTGGCGAGGGTTTCAAAACTCTTGCTGAAGGTCAAAAAGTTGAGTTCGTAGTATCTCAAGGTCAAAAAGGCCCACAAGCTGACAGCATCAAAGTACTTTAATTTGGTATTTTAAAACTTTCTAAAAATAGCCAGCCTCTGCTGGCTATTTTTTTACCCGCTATTCAGAGATTTAAGGTAATATTCCCCTTCACTACTTTTACCTAAGACACCGCACCAATGGCTCTCAAACCCACAATCTATAAGTTTCGTATCTCTTTAACTGATATGAACCGCGACTATTACGACTCTTTTAATCTAACGATTGCACAGCATCCTTCTGAAACAGAACAGCGTATGATGGCTCGTATCATGGCGTTTTGTATCAATGCGTCACCGGAGCTTCAATTTACTAAAGGGTTGTCGACTATCGAAGAACCTGATTTGTGGCAGAAGTCTTTAGATGACCAGATCCTTGAGTGGATCGATGTGGGCGAACCTGATGCAGAACGTGTTAAGAAAGCCACTCGCCTGTCAAAATCTGTTCGTGTGTTCAGCTTCAACACTAAATCAAACGTTTGGTGGGAGCAGAACAAAGGTAAATTCGGTTACCTTAAAGCCCAAATTGTTCGTCTGGACAATGATGGTATAGAACAACTGGCTGCAATGACAGAGCGCACCATGGACCTTTCAGTTATGCTGACAGGTAACTCTGCATTCGTGAATAGCGATACACAATCAGCAGAAATTACGTGGGAAGAGCTACAGAGTAATGACTGAGCTTCCAACCAGTAATCAGCGAAAGCTTGAAGAAAACCAACAAGCTAAAACCAAACTTCACGTTTGCTTGAAAGAGTCAGGTTTAGATTCAGTAACTGCGATTGCAATAGGCTTTGAGAAAGAGCTCTCGTCTTTTATCGATGAAAATCACGCTCTGTTTAAACACGCTTGTGAGAATAAGCCTGATAATTCAGCACGTCAGACAATGCTTGGTCTACTGACCAAAGAACATATCGATGCCAGCTATCGTTTTGAGAGTAATAAAGACGCTAGTGAAGCGATGCAAAGTGTCTTCGACAATACGGTAGGCAGCGAGCATGGTGACAAGTTTCAAAACTCTGACTCTCAGCAGTTAAAGTTGGTGACGCATTTATGGTTGTTCATTCAAGGACGACTAGGTATGGATTACAGCCTAGCCAATGATCACGCAGCAGCGACCGCCAAACTGCTGTCTCGCTTATCAAAAAGCACCGACGATGAAATCCGTGTTGAGTTCATGGCGAGTTTCTATGATGGCTTGAACATCTATCAAACAGAGAATAAGCCGTCTGGTTTTATTCATAGTTTAAAGCGATTGTTTAACCTGTCGTAAACAATCCACCAGCTAAAATCAAATTTGCGCTTTGCAGTATGTAGAGCGCATCTATTCCCAACCACCTTTCCCACTATTACCTCTAAGCATGAGGTTCCCTATTACGCTCTTCCCTCGCTTTAGAGAATGACGACATTCACAGCCATTACAATTAACTTTATTACTGGTACAAAAAAGCCCCGCTGAGAGCGAGGCTTAGAATCTTGGTTACCGACTACTGAAACTAAATCGTGCTTACCACATCATAGGCGATTAACGTAGACCGTGTAAGAACTCGTGACGTGTCGCTGGGTTAGATTTGAAGATACCGCCCAGTGCTGTGGTAGTAGTTTCGCTGGTTGCATCCATCACGCCGCGCGATTTCACGCAGTAGTGAACCGCATCCATGGTTACTGCAACATCTTCTGTTTCAAGCAAAGTTTGCAAAGCGACAAGAATTTGCTGAGTCATACGTTCTTGAACTTGTGGACGCTGCGCAAAGAAACGTACGATACGATTGATCTTAGACAGGCCAATGATTTTACCACGAGGGATGTAAGCAACCGCAGTCTTACCATCAATCGTCACTAAATGGTGTTCACAAGTACTGGTCACGGTAATGTCTTTTACACGTACCATTTCACGAACGCCCATCTTGTTTTCAATTACGGTAATTTTAGGGAAATTTGCATAATCTAAACCAGAGAAAATCTCATCCACATACATTTTGGCAATGCGGTGTGGTGTCTCTTCCAGGCTATCATCCGTAAGATCAAGTTCGAGTAGAGTCAGAATCTCACGCATATGGTGTTCGATTCGTTCCTTTTTCTCTTCTCGGCTAACCTGGTTAGGACTCATTGGCGTCTCTAAACCGCGGCTTGCTAGCGCATCTTTAACCAACTTCGCTGATTCGCTAAGACCTGACATTGAACTTCCTCTTTTGTTACCCCTTCTGGATGGCAAACAAGGATACTCGGAATTTTGAATAAATACACCCATATTTTAAGGGAGGTCATTATTTACGGGGGTTAAACTGTGCTAAAGTGACTTCAATTTCGTTGACGAAAAGCGTGTTTTAATCATTATTGAACCACCATTGCCAACCACAAAATCAAAACAATAACGATCAAAGGATTTCAATTATGGGCTGTTGCGACGCTCCGGGCTTAATGCCAATTGAAGAAGCACTAGATAAGCTGCTGTCACCAATTAAACCTATTCAAACGACTCTAACTCTGCCATTAGCAGATGCATTAGGCTACGTTCTTGCTGAAGACATACTCTCCCCTATTTTTGTACCTCCTTTTGATAACTCGGCAATGGACGGTTACGCACTGCGTTTAGCAGATCTAGAGAACGGTAAAGTACTACCATTAGCAGGTAAATCTTTTGCAGGTCAGCCATTTGAAGGCGAATGGCCAAGTAATACCTGTGTTCGTATTATGACAGGCGCGAAAATCCCAGAAGGTTGTGACGCTGTCATCATGCAAGAAAATACTCGCGAAACCGATGCGGGCATTGAAATTAAGCAAGACGACATCAAATTGAACAATAACATTCGCCCTACGGGTGATGACATCAAGCAAGGTGACATCGTTCTTAGCCGCGGTGAGCGTTTAACGCCTCGTGATATTCCAATGATCGCCTCACTAGGCGTGAGCCATGTGACTGTTGCACACAAACCGAAGGTCGCTTTCTTCTCTACTGGCGATGAGCTAAAGCCTTTAGGTCAGCCTCTTGAAGATGGGCAGATCTACGACAGCAACCGCTATGGAATTAAACCGCTGATTGAAGCGTTTGGTTGCGAAGCGATTGACCTTGGCATCATTCCTGATTGTCCTGCAACGCTTAAAGAAACCTTTGTGAAAGCACAAGAATTGGCAGACGTAGTGGTCACTTCTGGCGGCGTAAGTGTCGGCGAAGCGGATTACACCAAAGACATTCTTGAAGAGCTAGGAGAAATCGGCTTTTGGAAACTAGCGATCAAACCAGGCAAACCATTCGCGTTTGGTGAATTAGACAACGCTTGGTTCTGTGGCCTTCCGGGTAACCCAGTGTCTACAATGATGACCATGTACGTGTTAGTTCAACCTATGCTGGCTAAACTTGCCGGTCACACTGCGTGGACAGCACCAGAATCTATTCCAGCCACAACTAAGTCGGCATTTAAAAAAGGCTCTGGCCGTACTGATTATCAACGCGGCATCTACTCGATTGAAAACGGTCAGTTTGTGGTTGAAACAACAGGTAACCAAAGTTCAGGTGCTTTCCGCTCAATGAGCCTAGCGAACTGCTTTGTGGTATTGGAGCGTGAACGTGGCCGTGTAGAAGTCGGCGAAACAGTTCAGATTCAACTGTTTAACTCTACGCTTTACTAACGAGGCTTAATGATGGAAATACTTTCTGACGCAGAGATGCTTCGCTATAACCGCCAAATCATCCTTAAACAGTTTGATTTTGAGGGTCAAGAAGCACTAAAACAGGGTTCGATACTGGTGTTAGGTGCCGGTGGACTGGGCTGCGCTTCAGCTCAATACCTTGCCACCGCTGGTGTTGGAAAGCTAACGCTTATTGATGACGATGTTGTTGAGCTTTCAAACTTACAGCGCCAAGTACTTCACACCGATGCTGACATTGGTAAGAAAAAGGTCGTTTCAGCCGCAGAATCCTTGCAGGTTTTAAACCCACACCTAAAAGTAGAGACCGTCGATTACAGGCTCGATGACAAAGCACTGACGAAACTCATTGAATCTCACTCATTGGTGATCGATGCCAGCGATAACGTTGAGACGCGTAATCAACTTAACCGCTTATGCTACGCATCTAAAACGCCTTTAGTTTCTGGTGCTGCGATTCGCATGGAAGGTCAGATTAGCGTATTCACTTATCAAGATGACAATGCACCTTGCTACCAGTGTTTGAGTGCTCTGTTCGGCAACGCTGCACTTAGCTGTGTCGAAGCTGGTGTGATGGCTCCTGTTGTCGGTATGGTGGGCGCAGCTCAAGCATTGGAAGCGATCAAAGTTATCGCAAAGTTTGGACAGCCAAAACAAGGTAAGCTTCTGATTCTCGACGCTATGTCGCACAGTTGGCGTGAAATGAACTTAATGAAGATGCCGAGTTGTTCGGTGTGTGGTTAAACTCACCACGAGTAAGATAGCTATTTTATAACTCTTCAAGCCCTGACCACTGTCTGGGCTTTTTTAGTTTCCGTTAACCCGCGATGAACCTTTTTATATCGCTCCAAACCAATAACAGTGAAAATTATCTGATTAGAGTTCATTCACTTTACTTCGAATCTAACTTATATTTTCAAGATAACCTTCAAACACTTACTCTCATGAAACAGTTAAAAATAGATCTATTTATCTTAATGTGCGGTGTAGGTGTATTAGTTGCCCTTACCCATTTTCCGCTGACGTCACAGACGGGGCAACGTGTTGAAGCCAAAGTGATTGCGAATACACTCACCCAGTCATTAGATGGACACAGGCGTTATCTTACTGTTCAAACTCAAGACAACAGTGTATTTCGCGTATCCATTGCACCGACCACGGACTGCCCTATTGATTCTATAGTCTCGCTTGATACATTAAGTAACCAAATCACCGGACAAAGCAGCTATCAGTTTATCCACTGTAGAGCCGCACCTTAGTCGCCGATATAACAACAGCTATAGTTATAATTACAACAAGAATGGATACAATAAGAATGAATCAGCCACTCATTTCACCAGAACAACTTCAACAACGTTTGTTAGAGCAAGACAACGTCATCATCCTAGACGCAAGCATCGAATTTCAAATTCCAAGTGAGTCTGAAAAGATCAAAGGACAAATGATTCCTGGAGCAATTCGTTTCGACTACGATAAAGACTTCAGCAACAAACATACCCTACTTCCTCACATGTTCCCTTCCGAAAAACACTTCAACACTCGTGCACGTGAAATCGGTATCAACCAAGACAGCACGATTGTTGTATACGACAACTCGGGGACTTTCGCCTCGCCGCGCGCTTGGTGGATGTTTATGGCGATGGGACATCAGGATGTTTACATCTTAGATGGCGGCTTACCAGCATGGATTGATGCGGGTTACGCAACAGACACATCGTACAGAGCTGAAGTCACGTCGGGCAATTTCGAAGGCAACATTCAAGACAACTACTTTGTGGATGCCAAGCAAGTCCTAAGCTATTCAGAGAGCAAAAGTGCCAATATTCTAGATGCACGATCTCAAGCTCGTTTCGATTCAGAAGTGCCTGAGCCAAGAGCAGGATTACGCAGCGGGCATATTCCAAACTCAGTTTGTCTACCATTCGCACAAGTGCTGAACAACGGTAAGTTGAAACCACAAAGCGAGCTTGTAGAAATATTTTCTAAGTTGGACTTAGCGCCAACTCAACCGATGTTCTTTAGCTGTGGTTCAGGTGTGACTGCCTGCATCATTTTATTAGCCGCAAAATTGGCGGGATACTCGGGTGAAATGGGAGTTTACGATGGCTCATGGACAGAATGGGGCGCGAACGAAAGACTGCCTATCGCCGTAACAAACCAGTAATTCAACTTAGCTCACTGCCACTATTAAAATATGCTCCGTATGCATAATGAGCTTACTCCTAACATGGGTAAGCTCTTTGTTATTATATCGTAAAAGTTCTCGGCTAAACTCCCAGCAATGAACCAACAATAAACTTCGATTAATCAAGCACTAACCATTATTGTTGATATAAATGTTAATTTTTTACTCAAGAATCCCAGTATGTAGTCGTTATACTATTTAGTCATTATCGATGTTTCTTACAAACTTAATACATCATATTGACGCTCAATAGTTTGTCTCGTGCACTCTGTTCAAAGTCGTAACCAATAAAGGCATTCAATGGCGCTATTTAAGAAAAATATCTGGTCGCTGTACGCTCTACTCGTACTTCTCACCTTGATACTTTTCACTGTGCTAGGTGTAACAAAATGGCAAGCAAATAGAGAAGACTTCATCCAACAGCAGCATATTCAAGTCGAACTGTTTTCGAGCTCGGTCAGTTCATTACTCACAAGCCAAGAGACACTCCTAGAAGTCGTTGGGCACCAATTGGCCCAACAGTCTGACTTCACTCGTACCGCCGCAATCCAAATTCGACCAATATTGGATAAACTGCTTGAAACTCATCCAGCGATTGCTGCATTTGGTCTGCTTAACACTCAGGGCGACTACTTGTCTGTTAGCTCAAACCTCAAACTGGCAGACCAAGACAACTTACTTGCGCTTCCACAAACTCGAGACTCCTTTCTAGAAGCGCTTTCAAGTGACAAGATGGTTCTAGGGCGTACCTATTTTCAAAAGTCCTTAGATAGCCTAGTCATTCCGTTAAGCAAATCGATTTCAGTGGATGGTAAAAACATTGATGCCGTAATGACTGCCGGGTTGCGCTTAGATAGCACCATAGTATTTGAGAACAATGCGCATGCCGGTAGTTTCAATACACTCACCTTGCTCAGACAAGACCACTATCGTCAGTACTTTTCGAGTGACATCGAGTCTCTTGATGCTTACCTAAAACCAGTAGACAGCGAACTGCTACAGCGCGTGAGCAAAAACTTTTCAGAGCAAGTCAGCGCGACTGTGAATGAAGCAAAAACGGGAAAAGAGACCTACTCATTTTTTGTCAGTGATAATAAATTCCACTCTCTACTGAGCGCTAAGTACCTACCAGATTATGAGTTTTGGGTTGTTGTTCACACCGACCTTGCACACGTTGATACCGTCTTTATTGAAGAATTTGGCATTCTTTTCATTATTTTTATTTTGATCCAGTGTGGCTTCTACATTTTGGTTAAGTCTATCACCAAGAATGAGCAGCGTGCTCGAAGCCAACTGATCTACCAAGCGAACCACGACCCTCTCACTACCCTGCCAAACCGTTTATACATGCGTAAGAACATCGATAAATGGGTGGCAAGCGAGTCAGAGCAATTCTCACTGCTGTTCATCGATATCGATAACTTTAAATGCGTCAACGATACGCACGGGCATGATTTTGGTGACAAGGTTCTTAAACAAATAGCGTTGCGTTTAATGCGATTCCGCTCTCGATTGAGTCTCTTGGTGCGTGAATCGAGCGACGAGTTTCTGTTTTTAACTCCAATAACCAGTGAGTCTGAAATTAAACGACTCGCAGAGCGTATCATTGAGGTGCTTTCTCAACCCTATGAAGTACAAAACTCTCAGTTCCTTTTGGGTTGTAGCATCGGTATTGCACGTTTCCCTGAACATGGTAAAGATCTTGATAGCCTGCTTCGCTCTGCCGACATCTCAATGTACAAAGCCAAACAGCAACAAAACTCATACAGCATTTTCAATACCGCAATGCAAGATGGTCACCTCTACAAGATGAAGGTCGAACAAAGGCTGCGTATTGCTATCGAGAAGCAAACACTATTCATGGCTTTCCAGCCTTTAGTGCGAACAGATGAGAGTATTGACGGTGTTGAGGCTCTTGTGCGCTGGGTTGATGACGAGTTAGGTTTTGTTCCACCCGATGTGTTTATCCCCGTCGCTGAGAACACTGGCTTAATGCATAAACTCGGCACGTTCATTATCGAATCCAGTATTATGCAAATCGCTCATTTGCATAGAACTACCGAGCAAGAGATCGGGTTATCGATCAACATCTCGGTGCGCCAGTTCTCGCATAAATCGTTCTCTGAACACCTGTTAGCCACGCTTGAGAAATACCAATTATCACCAAGCTATTTGACGCTAGAGATCACTGAAAGCTTGTTCATTGAAGATGTAACATTAGTGAAACCGATTTTTGAGGGCCTCAAAGAGAATCACATTAAGATCTCTTTGGATGATTTCGGTACTGGCTATTCATCATTGAGTATGTTGAAAGCACTGCCTATCGACGAGCTTAAAATCGATAAAAGCTTCATTGAGAATATCGCAGTAGACCAGCAATCGCTAACCATGGTACAAAACATCATTGCTATTGGTAAGAACTTCGGAATGGTGGTGTTAGCAGAAGGTGTCGAATCTAGCGAGCACTTTGCAATCTTAAAGGCTTGTGGCTGTGATTTGATGCAAGGCTACTACTTCTCACGCCCTATCCCATACGAAGAGCTGTTCGAATATCTTGCTCCCGAAGAGTCTAATCAAACACAACTCGATCCTGTGCTTTAGTGGTGCAATGATTCCAAGATTTATCAATACGAAAAAGGAGCCAATATTGGCTCCCTTTTGTCTTGACGACAGACTTGCTCTAACGGCTTTCACTGAACTCAGCATGCTTCATCTGCTCATCTAAGTTCAGCACGGTTAGTGCATTACTTACGCTGGTTGCTATAACATCAACCACGCCGGTTCTTAATGCACCTAACAACGCGAGCGGTTTACTGTTTTCGGCAGCAATCGCAATCACCTCAGCTATTGGGCGAAACTCTTCTAAACCCAAGCCAATTACTCGATCACTCATTACTGTGTTTGCTGCTTTACCGTGTACGTCGAAAAAGTCATAACCTGCGAAGTCACCTACCACACCTTGTAATAAACGAGATTGAACCACTTCGCCGGCGGTAAACCAACCTAGGTCAACCATGTAGCTGTTTTCACTCATGTCACCAATACCCACTAATGCCACATCTGCCTTTCGAGCGAGATCGAGTGTTTGCTTAACTGTGCTGTTTTCCATAAAGGCAGTTTTTTGAGCTTTGTTCTCTGCATAAGCTGGAGCATACAGAGTTTCCGACGAACCACCGTATTTTTTTGCTAGCTGACGGCAGATGTGGTCGGCATTGAACATACCACCTCTTGGGTGAATGCCTCCGATACCACACACGAACTTACAATCACGTGGTGTAATTACACCTGTGTGGTGTGCAACAGACGATACGTTACGACCTTGACCGACGGTTACAACCATACCGTTTTTTAATGTACTGGTTAGATAGTTAGATACTAAGCCGGCAACTTGAAGACGTTGCTGTTCTTCATTCGGTTGATCCAGAGCGACAAGAGCACGCTTAACACCAAAGCGTTCAATTAAGCGTTGCTCGATCTTGGCGCTGAATACAGGGTGGTATTTCACCGTTATCTCAACAATACCTTCATCACGGGCTTGCTTGAGCATACGACCAACCTTTGCACGAGAGATAGAGAACTTTTTCGAGATCTCTTCTTGGGTGGCACCATCCTGATAATAAGCAACCGCGACTTCAGTCAGGAGATCAGTGTTGTCTTCGGAAACATCTTGGATATTCTTGCTCATATATCACTCAACCTATATTTAACAATTATTTTACCGACTTAAAGAACAAATGTCCGAAGACTAAGCAAGTGATACACAAGTTTACACATTGAACATATGTAACAGCAAGGAACATTTGTTCAATGTGTTAGCCATGGTTTTATTGTTGTTTAATTCACCTTGCTCAGCGTATTAAACGTTTGCTTGTATCGCCCATGATTACTAGAGCGAAATATATTTGACTGAAGTCACCATACCGCACTATTTATCGTTGACTTTGGTGCTAGATCGGATAAATATGGCTTCATCATTTACTCATTGAGCGATCAAATGTTCTGTACAAATGTTCGTTCAAAGAAAAATTTAAATTAATGTAAGTTTGGCTCACTGGAAACTCCACTGAGAACTTCATTAGTTAGCTTGCAAATGCCCACATCTCTCTTCTCACGAGATGAAATGCGATAGATAGGATGATCAAAATGAGCAACAAATTAGAGCAACTTCGTGAACTAACGACAGTAGTAGCAGACACTGGTGAAATCGATGCAATCAAAAAGTACCAGCCAGAAGATGCAACAACTAACCCTTCTCTGATTCTTAAAGCGGCTCAAATCGAAGAGTATGCGCCACTTATCGATGCTTCAATCGAATACGCTAAAGCACAAAGCGCTGATAAAGCACAACAAGTACAAGACACTTGTGACATGCTTGCAGTAAACATCGGTAAAGAAATCCTGAAAACAATTCCTGGCCGTATTTCTACAGAGGTTGATGCTCGTCTTTCTTACGACACTGAAGGCAGCGTAGCTAAAGCTCGTCAGCTAGTAAAAATGTACAACGATGCTGGCATCACGAATGATCGCATCCTAATCAAGCTGGCGTCTACTTGGGAAGGTATCCGTGCTGCTGAAATCCTAGAGAAAGAAGGCATCAACTGTAACCTAACGCTTCTATTCTCTTTCGCACAAGCTCGTGCATGTGCTGAAGCTGGCGTATTCCTAATCTCTCCATTTGTTGGTCGTATCATGGATTGGTACAAAGCGAAAGAAGGTCGCGACTTCGAAGCATCTGAAGATCCAGGCGTAATCTCAGTAACTGACATCTACAACTACTACAAAGAGCACGGCTACAACACGGTTGTTATGGGCGCAAGCTTCCGTAACATCGGCGAGATCTTAGAACTTGCTGGTTGTGACCGTCTAACTATCGCTCCTGCTCTTCTGGCTGAACTAGAAGCTGCTGAAGGTGAAGTTGTAGAGAAACTAGTTGACTCTAAAGGCTCTAAAGAGCGCCCAGCTCCAATGACTCACGCTGAGTTCCTATGGGAGCACAACCTAGACGCAATGGCAGTTGAGAAAGTTGCAGAAGGTATCCGCAACTTCGCAGTTGACCAAGGTAAACTAGAAGACATGATCGCAGCTAAGCTGTAATCACATAGAATTAAAAAAGGGGAACGTTTGCGTTCCCCTTTCAATTTCCAATCCAATATTTAAACACTGGTAGTTATTATGGAACGTTCTTCTTTATCTAAAAAACAGCTAGCTAATGCTATTCGTGCTCTGAGCATGGACGGCGTACAACAAGCAAACTCTGGCCACCCAGGCGCACCTATGGGTATGGCTGACATCGCTGAAGTTCTTTGGCGTGATCACCTAAACCACAACCCGTCTAACCCAGAGTGGGCTGACCGCGACCGTTTCGTTCTTTCAAACGGCCATGGCTCTATGCTGATTTACTCTCTGCTTCACCTAGCAGGCTACGAGCTATCAATCGAAGACCTTAAGAACTTCCGTCAACTGCACTCTAAGACGCCAGGTCACCCAGAGTACGGTTACGCACCGGGTATCGAAACCACAACTGGTCCACTAGGCCAAGGTATCACTAACGCTGTTGGTATGGCGCTTGCTGAGAAAACTCTAGCGGCACAATTCAACAAAGAAGGCCACGACATCGTTGACCACTTCACTTATGCATTCATGGGTGACGGCTGTCTGATGGAAGGTATCTCTCACGAAGCATGTTCTCTAGCAGGTACGCTGGGGCTTGGTAAGCTTATCGCTTTCTGGGATGACAACGGCATCTCTATCGATGGTGAAGTTGAAGGTTGGTTCTCTGACGATACTCCTAAGCGTTTTGAAGCTTACGGCTGGCACGTAATCCCAGCAGTAGATGGCCACAACGCTGAAGCAATCAACGCAGCTATCGAAGCGGCTAAAGCGGACCCTCGCCCTACTCTAATCTGTACTAAAACTATCATCGGTTTTGGTTCTCCAAACAAATCTGGTTCACACGACTGTCACGGTGCACCACTAGGCGCTGAAGAAATTGCAGCTACACGTAAAGAACTTGGTTGGGAGCACGGTCCTTTTGAAATTCCGTCGGAAGTTTACGCAGAATGGGATGCGAAAGAAGCAGGCGCAGCTAAGGAAGCAGCGTGGAACGAGAAACTTGCAGCTTATGAAGCAGCACACCCTGAGCTGGCAGCTGAATTCAAACGCCGCGTAAACGGTGAACTTCCTGCACAGTGGGAAGAGAAAGCAAACGCAATCATTGCTGATCTTCAAGCTAACCCAGCAAACATTGCATCACGTAAAGCATCGCAAAACGCACTAGAAGCGTTCGGTGCTATGCTTCCTGAATTCCTAGGCGGCTCTGCTGACCTTGCACCTTCTAACCTAACTATGTGGTCTGGTTCTAAGTCTGTTTCTGCTGAAGATCCAGCAGGTAACTACATCCACTACGGTGTACGTGAATTCGGTATGACAGCGATTATGAACGGTATCGCTCTGCACGGTGGTTTCGTACCATACGGCGCAACGTTCCTAATGTTCATGGAATACGCTCGTAACGCAATGCGTATGGCTGCTCTGATGAAAGTTCAGAACATCCAAGTTTACACGCACGACTCTATCGGTCTTGGCGAAGATGGCCCAACTCACCAACCAGTTGAGCAAATGGCTTCTCTACGTCTAACTCCAAACATGAGCACATGGCGTCCATGTGACCAAGTTGAGTCTGCAGTCGCATGGAAACTGGCTATCGAACGTAAAGACGGCCCAACGTCTCTAATCTTCTCTCGTCAAAATCTTGCACAGCAAGAGCGTAGCGAAGAGCAAGTAGCTAACATTTCGAAGGGTGGTTACATCCTAAAAGATTGTGAAGGTAAGCCAGAGCTAATCCTTATCGCTACAGGTTCTGAAGTTGAGCTAGCGGTTAACGCTGCAGCTGAACTAACAGCTGAAGGTAAGAAGGTACGTGTAGTATCTATGCCTGCAACTGACGCATTCGACAAGCAAGACGCTGAGTACCGTGAATCTGTACTTCCATCTGACGTAACAGCTCGTATCGCTGTAGAAGCTGGCATCGCTGACTTCTGGTACAAGTACGTAGGCTTCGGTGGCAAGATCATCGGTATGACAACATTCGGCGAATCTGCACCAGCAGGTGAGCTATTCAAGATGTTCGGTTTCACTACTGAAAACGTAGTAAACACAGCGAAAGAGCTTCTAGCTTAATCTTGATTCAGTTGTCTCACCTTGAAATAGGTTGATGCATACCAAAAGCCCTACATTTCCATGTGGGGCTTTTTTGTATCTCAGCTTTCACCGTTAAAACGTAAACCTTGCCCCCAAACGAAGTGTATTCTGGTTTAGGTTTTTACTATAAGTGTGTTCATACCCAGCATCGACCGCGAGCCAAGAAAGAACGTCAACCAAGCTCACAATCCCGAAGTTGTTTAAGCCATGCTTATGCGTGTCAGAATAGCTATAAAATGCTTGCAACGACCAACGCTCGTTAATAGAAACAATTGCCCCTGCCGCACTGATAAAGCCCTCATCGTAGTTTTTGGTGGTCTATCTATCAAACGGCCCAAGGATAGTGTCATTTCGGCACGAAGAACGTCTCTGCGGCCTAACCCAATTCTCCCCGCCAGAAGCGTAAAGCTTAACTTAACAGATAAATCAGACAGTGTCGTCGAGGAGCGTGTGATCGCAGAAGAATCGAAACCGACGAAGAATTTCCCATTACATGACTTCTTCTGTTGGGAGGGTTGAACATATTACCTGTGATTGGTGATTTGAATGAGGAGTTTATGAAGAGGCTGTAATGAATCAAAATTCCATCACTATAGAAGATATACCGATGGAACGAGAACATGCGGTAGCGTGCTTTCTATGAATAAGAAACAGCTACCGCTTAATTAGCATAGAACGATTTTAAACAGGGCAATTTTTCGGGTTCAGCTCAGAGTATTTAGATAGAAAGTACTGCCATGGCGTACCGAATCATCTATCATATTTCCAGTCGATGAAGTTTCTACAATTTCCGAGAGAATAGTGCGGCGACTAGGAAGACGGCTATGCCCATTAACATAATTTCGCCCTTACCGATATCAAAACCAGCCTTGATACCCATGAATGAGACCACAGCAATAGCCAAAGGAATAACGTACCGGACGATGTTGTACCATATACAGAAGAGAGGGAAAGGGATATCTCCATGGTTTGTTATTTCACTCTTTAGCTCTTCACGGTTCAGTCTCCATCCTGCAAAGATACAAACTAACATGCCACCTAGAGCCATAAACACTTTATCGGTGAGCAAGTCGAAAATATCAAACGCGCCGGTTTCATATAAGGTTGGCCCAAAGCCGCCCAAAGAAAGTGATGCAAATACACAAAGCGCCATCATTATTATACTTGCGATAAATGCTGCCGTCGTGCGTTTCAGGCCGCGTTCATCAATAAGATAAGAGGTAACAACTTCCAATAAAGAAATTGAAGAAGTTAACGCTGCGACACTTAGGCCAACAAAGAACAAGAGCGCAAGCAACAGGCCTATTGCTCCCCCCATCTCAGAAAATAGTTGCGGTACCACCACAAATACTAATCCTGGCCCTGCTGAAGGTGCTATACCAAATGCGAACATAGCAGGAAACATTGCAACCCCGGCCAGTATCGCAACACAAGTATCCATAGTCGTGACGAGCGCTGCGGTTTGTACTAAGTTTTCTTCCCGTTTTAAGTAGCTACCGTAGGTTAACATGCAGCCCATTCCTAAACTGAGAGAGAAAAAGGCTTGGCCTAATGCTGCGAGAACAACACTGCTATCTACTTTTGAAAAATCGGGACTAAACAAGAATGTCATACCAGCGGAAGATCCAGGTAGCATTAAGCCTTTTATAGATATGATGATCAGAATCATAAATAATAGCGGCATCAGGATCTTTCCAGCTTTTTCAATACCTCCAGAAATACCGCGCGCTACGATAGCGAAGTTAATAAAAAGGTAAAGGCCCATCCAAATTAGTGGCTGAACCGGATCTGAAATAAATGACTCAAAGCTTTCACCAATGAGAACCGGTGTATCAAGTAGACCCGTTGCGACTTTATATACATAGGCGATAGCCCAACCACCAACGACGGGGTAAAAACCCATAATAAGCAAAGAGGTAATAACTCCCATTAGCCCGGTAAAGGTCCAACGTTTATCAATTGACTTAAACGCGCCTACGGCAGAGGTGTTTGTCTTTCTTCCGACGGCAAATTCGGTCAGCATGACACTAAAACCGATGAAAATAACAAAGAATAGATATATAACAACGAAGGCTCCACCGCCACTTTCACCAGCAGTATAAGGAAATTTCCAAATATTCCCTAAGCCAACAGCGGAACCGGCAGCTGCCATAATAAAGCCCAACTTGGAGCCCCACTTTTCTCGAGGTTTGGTTTGAAGGTTAGATATAGACACATTTTCTCCGATTGTCTGTTAGGATGAGACGGCTGAATGCAATAATGAAATATTTAAGACATTCAACGTGAACCTTGTATTAAGCCACAATGTAAAGATACAAACGAGTAAGCAAAGTTAAGGTGCTTAAGAAATGGATTAAAATGAAAAATGGAATATATAGAAAAGAACTGTCTATGGAGTGTAGAAACTTCAGCCAAAAATTGACTGAAGTTTCTATGATGGTTAAACGCTCGCTTTTGCGGTTTCTACGGCTTTAATTAAATCTGGTATAGTTGTAAGTTCTGGAACTCTTTGTATAAAAATGATTTTGTTATTGCGATCAGTCACTATTATACTACGAGTAAGTAAGCCTAACTGTTCGATTTGAGAGCCAGTTTCATAGCCGAACTCATGTTTAACGGAATCCGATAAATAGGTTACCGAATCTAGATCATGCTGCTTGATAAAACGTTGTTGTGCGAATGGGGTATCAGAGCTTACGGCGTAAAAATCGATGCCTGCCAATTCTTTACTGTGTGTATTAATGTAATTTGACAACTCTATCGCTTGTTGGACACAAACGGGCGTGTCTACGGATGCCAATACACTGTAAACCCTAATTGAATCTGTCTGTTCTGTTGTATCAAATTGTTTAAGCGATGATGTAAGCAAATTGACAGATGGCATTTGATCACCAACTTTAATTGGCGTGCCAACAAGGTCAAAGAGTGTGTGTTTTTCTAAAGTCACCGTTTGACCTTGTCCAAACGCTGCTGTTTCTATGGTTGTCGGGAAGTTGTTGGCAAGAGCATGTACTGCCGTCAATGACAACATGATCGTAAAGGCTGTTTTTTTTAACATACAAGAGCCTCCATTGCTGCGCTGTAATCGGGTTCTTGAGTTATTTCAGAGACCAACTGACTGTGTAATATATTACCGGTTTCATCGATAATAACTACCGCTCTGGCTGCCAGACCTTTTAGGGGGCCATCTGTAATCGCTAATCCAAAGTTTTCAAGGAATTCAGGAGAACGAAAGCATGAGCCAACCAAAGTGTCATTTATATTCTCTTGCTCACAGAAACGTGATGTAGCAAAAGGAAGATCAACAGAGATATTAAGCAGTTTTGTGTCAACTTTAGATAATTTGTCATGGAAATTTTTTACACTTTGAGCACAGACAGGCGTGTCTACACTAGGGTAAATATTCAGGACGACTCTAGAGCCTAGCAGCTGTTCAGAATTAATCTCCGACAAGTCGGCAGTGCACAGTGAAAAACTGGGTACTTTATCACCTTTTTCAGGAAATGTTCCGGATAAAGTAAGTGGTTCACCTTGAAAAGTAATAGACATAGTAGTCTCCTTATATCGGGTTTATGGGGTTTAAGCTTTGTGAGTACTCAAACGCAGTGGTTTCAGGGATACCTTTAATTTTGTAAGCATGATTCCTAATAATAAAGGTAACAGCAACATTAAAGAGAAGTCAGAAATTGGGTTTGTAGTAAATACTTTGTTGATAGATATTGCTATCAGTGGAAAGATTAAAAAGCATTGAGATGCAATGAACGTCGACACTTTACACTAAAGCTCGGGTTACGCGATTCAATTTTCGCCAATATACGTCCTTTTGAGACTCGGTTTAGACGAACCAAAGGTGTATTTCCAATAGATTGAGAATTGTCCTGAAATATTGACATTATGCTTTCCTTATATAGAGTTCTCTTAGATGAAAAAATTTAATTACAATGATTCGACCTTAAATATAAGATCGTATATTCTTAGGCCTACCGTATAAGAAGCCTTGAGCTAAGGTACCGAGTCCATTCAGAGTGAGATGCTGATGGTTATCTTCTATACCCTCTACTATGATTCCAGTCGTATTGTCTTTTTTAATCGAATTGAAAATGCTAAGTGCTTTATGAAACTGAGTGAGATCATTAATAACTGATTTGTCGAACTTTATGATATCCCAAGGGATTAAATGACAAATATCTATAAACATACTATTCGGAATGAAGTCATCTAACCAAAATGACAATGATAGTGACTCTTGATATTTTTCTACCTGTTTTTTCAACAATGGAATTTGTGACTTTGAAATATCAAAATCAGTAATCTCAAATGCTAACTTATAGGTAACACCTTGAATTAGTCTTCCAAAGAATTCGTTATCAATAACAAGTGAAGCTGGAATATTGATTGAGAAAAACATATCGCAACTTTCTAACTTATCTAATTCATTGAGTTGGAGCTCTATTAACTTCTTCAAAGAGTTTTTCGGCATACTTTCAAACAAATTCTCTTTTGACATGGATAATAAGCTAACATCTACATTACTTAAGCATTCAAAACCAATAACTTTTAAACTTTGTTGGTTTACAATTGGTTGAAAAAGGAAATCAAAATTAACATCATTTCCGGATATTGTAGTCGAGAAGTTTGCCATTCTGTATGCTCATTGAATTTGATATACTTCATAATTCATCAAGACAGCCCTCTAAAACACCAAGCAAATGTAAGGCACTTTAAGCAAGACCAAGATCACCTGCTTTCTTATTGATAAATCTTAAAATATGCTTCAAAATCACAGTATAAATATTTAAGTAAAGTTAATTACAAAAATAGACATGTGTACATTAATAAATTTACTATAATCATAACTGAGAAAATGAATAAAATGAGAAAATTAAATGCTATGGGAAAAATACTTATTATCGAAGATGATCAGCAGTTAAAAGATATGCTAGTCTATTTTTTAGCAGATATAGAAGGTTATAATGTACTCACACTTTCTACTGGTGAAGGGGCTCTTAACACCATCCTTGAAACTCGCCCTTCTCTAGTGTTGTTAGATATACAGCTTCCAAATGAGAATGGCCTGAATATCTTATCTGATCTAAGGTCAAAAGGTGAAATGCTCCCTGTTATTGTTATGACGGCGAATGATAATGAGTTAACTGAGACCAATGCCTTATCACTCGGTGCAAACGATTATATCACTAAACCAATCCGCACAGCGGCTCTGAGAGAGAGGATAAAAAGGCAGTTATCCGCGAGCTCTCTCGAGGATACTTATACTCAATCTACAACCGTTGTCTTAGCGCCATTGGAGCAAGAGGTAACCATGTATCTCAAAAAACAGTGTTTGGTTCATAAAAATATTGAAATGAAACTATTACCATCAGACATCGAGGTTTTGATGTCACTGACGAAAAATGACTTCCCTAAACCGATTAGAGACATTTTCTACGACATTCATGGTTTTGAATGTCCAGTGGATGATCGGTCGGTTTATATGCGCATTTCATCATTGAGAAAAAGACTCTCCAATCAATGGCCAGATTTAGAGTTAATCAAAAATCATCGTGCAAAGGGTTTCTTCCTAAGTCATAGGATTCTAGTTAAATGAAAACTTTTGTTATTCAGATTATTAGCTCACTTTTGTTAGGCTTTATAGCGAGTAATTTATTTTCAGTAATTTTTCTTAGCAGTTACAGGGAAGAGCTTGAAAATCAAGCCAATAGACATAGAGTCGAGATGGTAGTAGACGGTTTCCTCGCGGATAAAAGAACGAGTTCAAGTGCTGAACCAGTTTGGAGTTTGCAATGCCATGCCGATAATGTGAAACCGACTATAGTTAATGCTGATGATGACTCAGAAGTCTTTTCACTCACTGTTGACTATCATGAAGGGAAGTTGAGCGCAGTCTTCAATGAAGATGCTTTCGAACATGAACCAATCAATCGAAAGCTATATTGGCTCAGTTTGTTCGAAGGTATTATTCAAGTTGTGTTTAGTGTTACCATCTTATTGTATAACCTCCGCACATGGACTAACAATATCCAGTCTTTACATTGGCTTTCAACTCAATACGCGAAGGGAAACTTTCTAGCTAAAATAGAAGTTGATGGCCCAATCGAAGTCGCAACACTCATACAAAATCAACTCAATATGGCGCGAGAGATTAGGTCCTCTATTACTCAGCAAAAGCTAGTTTTTGCTTCACTGCCACATGATATCAGAACGCCGCTTTCCGCAATTCAACTTACATGTGACATGTTGGTCGAAGAGAGAAAATCTACACCATTTTTACTTGATCGACTCGACATACAGGTAAATAGCTTGAATCGATTATGCGAATCTTCTCTTCATCTATTGAAAGTTTTCAATCGAGAACTTGCGTTAGAGCGTCAGCAAGTAAACTTTCAAGAAATATTGACTCCAGTTGTTGAATCGTTAGATAAAAAGATGTGTTTTACTTATACAGGCACAAACAAATTGATCCATACTGATGTGAAGTTAGTAACCACTCTTTTATTGAATATCTTAAGCAATGCTTGCCGTTATGCAGAATCTAGTGTCCACATTCGACTTCAATCATATCCAAGGTTTGACATTGTCAGAATTATTAATGATGGACCTAAATATGATAAAAAATTAGTTGAAAGATTTAATAATGGCCTACTCAATATGGATGGTTTAACAAAAGATGGGTTTGGTTTTGGACTTATTTTAATTCACGAATTAGTTAAATATCTAAATGGTACGGCACTAATTAATCACAACACCAATGGTGCAGAGATGGTATTAATTATGAAATTGTGACACTTGATTCCATAGCACACTTTAAACGTTGACGAATACAGGGGGAATCAGGTGATATCAGTGGAACATCGAATAAATCGATAAAGCCTTAAAAAGTATGGAAAGGCAAAGAGAGAGGGACTTGATCATCAAGGCGTTTCGAATCACTGCATAAGAGTATCGAAAGCCTTTACCATACATGCCATGATGGCTTTTGCATTTTCATACATCTATGGCTGCGTCATAGATTCAGAAATTAATCAAACCACGTTTAAACAGAGCCATGTTGTATTTCGCCCGCTAAATCGTGTGATTTGTACTTTGCCCATGTCACTATCGTTCTAATCATCACTGAGGATCAAATAGCAGCTCTTGGAAAAATTCAACAAATTTAAGCACCACTTCCTTTCCAGTTGTCCTCATCATCAAACCTGAGACCTGACTCATAAATAACAAGATGCTGAATCGATCCTTGGGTTTTCGTTTTTAAACTTACATCTACGTCTTCGGCTCGATGACAAATAGAACTGTAATGTTGGCAGCGGAATTGGAGGTCAACAGGTTAAAAACAGCCCCATAAACCCAACAAAGCGTGAACCGGCGTTGGAAAATACGCTTTACCATCAAAACAGTTGTGATTGATAAATGACTGGAAAACGAGACGTACCACAATTGTTTTGGATGCATTACTTCCACTAGCTTATCGTTCCTCATCACCCCAAAAGCTAGAAGAGACGCGGTATATTCAGGCTCTATTTTACTATTTCTAGTTAGTTGTTTTATAGAAAGGTTTCAACATCAGCCGACAAACTTAATTGAATGTAGCAAACCAGACCGTAAGCTTTGGATTGAGTTCCATCAATTCTCGTAGCGAAGTCTATCAAAACTTGGATATAGCCATTAATATTCCATCAAATTGAGGAATAACAATAGACAGTATTACTGGTGTAGCAAAAATATAAATCATAAGATCACCAATAAGCCCGCTGAAGCCTGCGAAGGTCTTCAGTTGTTCCACAACAGATGATTCAATGCTTGTACCTATATTGTATAAACACTTTATTAACGAGTCTCTACCGCCTTTTTCGCTCCTTAATATAGCAACATGTATACCTTTTAAAAGCTGAGCTTGTTCAAACGCATCACCGATAGTCATATAACTATTTTGTACTGTGTCTTTAAAAATGGATAACTTTTTTAATAAAAATTTGTCCGTAGTTTGCTCATAAACCAAACTGATAGCCTCTGCCTCTGATAACCCACAACTAAGTGAAATATGAATATTTTTTATTAAAGAAGCGACTTCAAGTTTATAAATTAAAGAGCCACTATATGGTAATTTATACCAAATCATCCGTGTAAAAACGCCATAACTGTGTAATTTTGCCAAGCACAACTTGTGGCAACAAAGACTTACAATCAATAAAAGTGGAACATATTCCACAATATAAGTAGTGAAATTCTCAACAAAGTGGAATACCATCTTACTCCTTTCCGGTATGTTGTCATAATTATTACCACTGATATTTAACATGACTTTTTTCTGTAGGGGAGATAGATACCCTATCATCACAGCCATTGTGATACTTAAAATAATCAACATCATGAACGGATAAATAGAAAGCGATATCCATTGCCCTCTGATCTTACGTATTGTTTTATATTGTTTTATAATTTCCGGCAGCATTTGTTCTAATCTTCCCGAATACATTGCTGCTGATATTGCTGATGCCAATCTTTTATTAACACCGGCTTTAAATAAAGCAACAGAAATATCGTTGCCTTTAGATAAAAGAGAAGCCCCTAGCGATGCAGAATACCTTATTCCCGTGCTCAATCTTTCATCATCTGATACATACTGTAAGGCCTCACCAAATGCTAGACCATAAGTAACATAGGCGAACACCTCTTCAGTAAATTTCATGCTGTCTGATAACGAAAGATTATTGCTAAAAGATAAAGAATAATCTTTCCTTATATTTAATAATACATACCCTTTTGATTCTATTTTCTGGATTGCTGACTCTTTAGAATTAGCGAAAACAGAGCCGGTGATTTTGTTATCGAAGTCCGATATTGCTTTGTATTTAAATAAATTCTCTTTCATTTAAGGTACCAACTATTGGTAAAAATTATTAAATATCACACTATTTAACAATATCATTCAATTCCTTAACATGATATATCTAATATCAAGTTAAGGAATGAATTAAAGATAAGTTATAATAAAATTCATTATCACTATTAATGGAGATAGTGAATTTTTTAAATTGCTATGAAGCCATTTTAGTTACCTGATTCTTATTGAAGTACTCTCAGCCTTAGCAGAATATTTACCAACCGATGCGGTGCCACTTATCGTATATCTACCACCGTGTTGGCCACGGAATCTTGCTGTAAAATTCAATGTCTGTGTCTCACTATCACAAAATCCACGTGTCCAAGTTAAATCATAATATCCACTCCATTGTTCATCTAACGTGTATTGCGCTCGGCAAAAGTCGAGATCGGGATCAGGAGGGGACAATTTAATAACTGCATACACATCGCTCCATGCTGAGAAACGCAGACTCAATTGGGATTTTTTACTCTCACTTACATAAAACGAAATATTTTCTGTGTCAATTACGACACCTGAGTTATTTTCTGCAATAACTGAAAGAGTATAATTTCCTAATAGCGGAGGTAATGAAGGAGTAAATTCAAAATTTTCCTCACCCATCAGATTTTTAAAATTGATATTACCGCTTTGAATAGTTGTACCATTACTATCTTTTATAATCTTCCAATTTAGTCTCGTTTTTGATGGCTGGTAACTTGAGTCGATATATAAAATTGAACCATTAACTACGATCTGGGAGGTCCGGTCAAACGAAAGTTTGTTTAATTTCAGAGTCAATCTGGGGTCTATACTCCCACTTACATAAAATGGAATACTTACTGTGTTACTTTCAAAACCGGAATTATTTTCTGCAGTAGCTGAAAGTGTATAATCTCCTGATAACGAAGGTAGAGAAGGACTAAATTCAAAATCACTCTCACCAATCAAATTTTCAAAATTGATATTTCCTCTTTTAATAATTGTATCATTACTATCTTTTATAATTTCCCAATTTAGACTGATGTTTGATGTCTGGTGACTTGAGTCGTTATATAAAATTGAACCATCAACTTCCAGCTGGGAGGTCTGGTCAAACTCAAGCTGGTTTAAAAAAAAACTTTTGATAAAGAATATTATATCTGGGTCTTGAGTGTCTCCATCGATATTACGATTATTCAAGCTAATCGCTTCTTCTATCTTAGATATTTCTATCTTTGAATGTTTGTATAACACTAAATTAAATTCGGCCTGTTCTGCATGTGAAATGAACGTTATAAAAAAGAGTGATAAAAGAAGTTT
This sequence comes from Pseudoalteromonas sp. G5_S1_14_S5, assembly GCF_054968605.1. Lineage (NCBI taxonomy): Bacteria > Pseudomonadati > Pseudomonadota > Gammaproteobacteria > Alteromonadales > Pseudoalteromonadaceae > Pseudoalteromonas > Pseudoalteromonas sp. G5_S1_14_S5. The sequence goes on from NZ_JBQKUM010000033.1 coordinate 25,028, forward strand.
ACGTAAAATCATCATCACCTCCTGGTTCTCCGTCAACCCCTACAGAACCACACACATTATTCTGAACCACAAATTTATTACCCCAACTGTCGTAGGTGTCTATTGGGTCAATAAACTTAACGCCTAAATTATTGTCATAAAGTTGACTGACGTCTGTTAATTTTGGATTTACTTGCATTTGATTATAGGCATCTAATGCTGATTGACAAATTTTTATCTTATTCTTTGTTTTGAACCTATCGGTAGTAAGTATCATATAATCAGTAAAAGCGTAGTATTCATCATCACCAAGAATGGTAATTTTTACGTTTGAAGTTACGCTATCAAAAGTACCGTTAAAGCCTTTTTTTATAACGGCAACCACGACATCTTTTTCAACAACCTCACTATTGTATTCGATGCTGATGAGCTGATCAGACATAGATGATATCAAAACCATGTCATTATCAAACTCATCTTTCCCCCAATTATTGTTGACACCAACCGATGGTGTTTTAAGTTCACCCAGTTCGGACGGAAAACCTCCCGTTCTGTTATAGTGTTCTATGATCGAAGTCCTAATTAGCTCGATATTGTTAATTTCCTTTTGAACTTTGATTGTATCAAAATAATAATCAGACATCTGCAACTGTTGAGATGAGATAAAGCCCATAATAACAAGTGAAATCATTAATGCTGGAAAATGCATACGGGTTCCGTTACTTAGCCTTTGTGATATGTTGGACTCTTTCTTCACTAGGAAAATCGACTCTTGCAACAATTAGAGTATCAGAAAAGTTACGCTCATTTTTAGACATTCCAAGTAATGTTTTATCCATAATACTGAATTCTTTTGGCATGCCGGAACCTAAAACATCCACATCCATACTTTTATCCCCACTGATTAAACTGTAACTCCCATTGAATAAAATCACTCGCGCATTGAATTTAGATACAGATTTAAGGGGTTTCTGTAAAGTAACGACATTGGTATCCACAGGACGAGAAGGTTCATAAAATTGACGAGACCATTTAACCGTGTCTGTTGTATAAACACTACTGTTTGAATAATTGATATTCAAATGAACTATTCTGTTTAGATAATCAATTTTAGGTGTTAACGTTATGTATCTACCAGCTTCATCTTCAAGGTATTCTGGTCTACCTTCCTGTAGAGTGACAGAGTTAACATTACTGTTTGTGCTCGAGTCTCGTGTCACCTCACCGGGCAACCAATAGCCTATCTGGCGAATATTACTAATCTCACTTGTTATTCCATTAAAGATGTTGATACTCGGTGAGGCTACCGAGTTTAATATCTTTACCTTTTCAAGGGCTGAAAATGCTGTGTCAATGGATGTAGCCGTACCCAATTCAGGGTTTCCTGAAAAAAGTTTGTTCCACGATGCACTTAACGTTTTATCAGCGGCGCCGATGTCTGAGCCTGCAAAAGCCGTTAAACCGTCTATAACCACCGTTGCATTAGCGCCCATTTCTTTTATAGCTTGATTATTCATCTTGTAAATCTTCATTCTTAACCACGCTGAAGAAGTCGATTCATTGATAATCTTTTCAATAATATTTCCAAACCTTCTAATGCTGTTTGGTTTCGCTGTTATACTAAAAGTACCCGTCAACTCGTCAATAAAAATTTTAGAATCTACGCCGAGCAGACTACCCAAATTATTTTTTACATTTGAGTACACATTGACATTATCGCTTTCTATATTGGTAAACTTTCCCTCAAGTCTAATGTAGTCTCTTACCGTCAATATACCATCTTTTATCTCTATATCTATATTCAGAGATTTTTCAATTGCTTTAACTACTGATTTTATGTCATTATTCAGCTTTATGTGTCTCACTTGGCTATCTAAAAGTGTTTCGGAATCTCCGACTAGCTCATAAACCACACCCTTATTAAGGATCAACGAGAGGGATTCTACTGCATCTTGTAATGAAGACTGCCTGAGCTCGAAATTAATATTTTTTGTGTCCGTGTTTATTTCATTCAGATCATTATTTTCCGTAAGCAGCCTATAGGTGATTCTAAAACGATTTTTATGGAAATTATTATCTTTAAAAATCGAATATTCATCATTTAACACACTTGTCATATTTTTTTTTGACATCAATTTTGTGTCAACGAAATAGTCATCTGGATAAACCTCACTGTTGGAGCAACCAGAACAAAGCAAAGATACTATAGATATTAATAGTATGGACCTGCATTTATTAGTTATATGTTTCATCTTATATTGCTACTCTGTACACTTGTTCTGTTGATTTATCATCTATCGTAAGGATATCAAAGCTTTCGAGCTTTAATGTTAGATAGCTATTGAACTTAATTGTATGACCAACACCTAACCTAAGTAGCTTTGTTTGATTTTTATGTTGTACCTTAATAATTGCAACATCATCAATGATCATCTTTAGCTCAATTTTAAGATCGCGAGTAGTTGTGTTATAAACATTCAGACTTTTCTTGCTATCTAACTTATCTGTGTCTGATATATTTTCAAATTGCTTGAAGAACAAAGCCAACAAATTTTCGTGGTTTTTTTTCGTATTAATACTATTGAACTCTATTGCTGATTTCAGCTCACCTACAGAAGTCTGAAATTTACTTACTTCGAATTTAGTTAACTTGGTTACTTCATCTATTTTCTCTAGTCGGCCTTGTAAAACCCTATCGCTATCAGATAATTTTCCATCGATTGAGTTTTCAAAATTTCTTATTTTAATCTCAAGCTCATTTTTTATAATATATGTATTGTAAGCCGAGACTGATGCAAAAATTGAAATAACTAAGAAAAATATTAAATTTAGATCAAATTGTTTGTTTAAGGCATTCGTTACTTGACATATTCTACTAAATGACTTCAATTTTTCATACTTATTATTTATAAAAAGTAGCTCATCGTTTATCTTAATTTTTTCTATGTCAAGTGATTCAATCATAATGTCCGATAGTATGATAGACGACTCATTATTAGACAGATTAAACTTTATCAACCTCTTTATATAGATCTCAGCATCATAAACATTGTCACCAACCTTATTATATTGTCTCAAAAATCCGTCTTTAATTGTAACGACACAAGAATAGGCGTGTAAGTATACGATACAGACACAGTCTCTATATTGTTGAGCTATTTTTTTTCCAATACTGAAAACAGGGGTCAAGTTCCTATTTTCAGTAAAATCTACCGAGCACCTCAAATCTAACTCGATAATTTGCAACTCTTTATCATTAAGGTATACAATTGAATGCTTTTCATAAAAGCCATACTCTTCTATTTTCTTTCTTATTAAACTGTTTAACTCCTTTTTAGACATCCCATCTGGTCTTTTTATTATGTGAGATTTGTAACCATCAGGAATTAAAACAAGAGTATTTCTATCAATCTTCATGAATAAAACCATCTAACCTATTTTAATATCATATTCAAGTTTCAATTCATTGCCAGTATTTACGAGCTCCTGAAATATGGCAAGTGTCAGGTTACTATTAAAGGAATTCAAATTGTCCACACCAAGTTCAATAAGTCTGTTATTTATTGTGCTTAAACTATTTGTATGAAGCGTACAAAACACCAAATGACCAGTGTTAGCAGCTTCTATCGCTCTTGCTGCCGTCTCACTATCACGAATTTCACCAATTAGAATAATATCAGGGGCTTGACGTAGGGAAGCCCTAATCGTTTTTGCAAATGTCTGACCAGACCGTTCGTTTACCTGAACTTGGTTAAAATCCTTACGCCTAATCTCAACTGGATCTTCAATAGTGATTATGTTATTGCTTCTAGGGTTGAACTCATCCAGCATAGCATACAAGGTGGTTGTCTTGCCTGAACCTGTCGAACCAACAATTAACACAATACCTTTTTTACCAGCTATACTTTTCATGATTGAAATTTCGGATGCATTATCAAAACCCAGTTTAGAGAGTTTGGTTTTGTTGCTGTTATTAAGAACACGAATTACCATCTGACGGCCTTGAACATTAGTAATCGTACTAACCCTTAATTGAATATTATAAGCATCATTGAATATCGATTTATTCAAAGATCCATCTTGATGGCCAAACAAAGCAGAAGCGTCCATACCCGATTCTAGCTGGATAGACCTTATTATTGATTGTATGTAGCTTGTTTTCAGTGAAACTCTATATTGCTTAACTTTGTTCTTTATAAAATATACACAAGATGTACTATCATTATTTTCGGTTCTAAATATTATGTCTGAGGCAGAATCTTGAATGGCCCATGTTGTAATTAATGATATAACCTCTTTGATTCTTTCATTAAAGACCTCTCCGTTTTTTGAAAATTCTTTTATCTGATTTTTAAATTGAACATTCAGGTCGTATTTTTTAAATCTCAGTTTTTCAAGTTGCATTCTTGTGATGGCATAGAATTTGCTGATATAACCAATGTTTTTATAATATTGCCTTGTTTTCTCAAGTGCGTCTAAGTCATAGACATTTGATGTGTATATTATGACCTTGTTTTTATCAAATCTTGAAATGATTTGGTTTCTTGCCATAGAAGTCTGAATTGATAAATCATTAGAGACAGTCAATTGAAGTTCAGGCTTCCTTTCGAAACCTACAAAGTAATCATTTTCCTTTATAAAATACTCAATGACTTCTTCTTCAGGTTTAATTTCATACTTAATCAACACATCAATGATGTTTTTTTTTTCAATTTCTGAAATGTCTTTTAACATCTCATACTCTTGTTTAGTAATTAGTTTTCCTTCTTTTATTTTTCCCTCGAATTGTGGTGTGTAATACATGCTATATCCTACGTCGATTATGAGATAACCTTGCAAAACAGTTTCAAAGAAGAATTCATTTCAATCTTTCATTAAAACTGTGCTAGTAAATAAATCATTTAACTTTTCATCGTTCACTAGCAAAGTTTCGCAAACCACTTTCTGATATAATTTTAACTATCATTTGTTCATCTACAGCATTGCTTGTTTTAATTCTCAAGTAAAACATGGGGTAGCCATCAACAACAACTCTGTGCACCTTGATGGTTAGCTCCGAATATTCATTGAACACGGATACTGGAATTGGTTTTACTATGTTTAATTTAATGGCGTCATCAAGATAGTCGCCATCCAAGTTTGAGTCCTCTATGCCCGAAAAAGATTCGTATCTATATGCTGACACTGTGTTTGAGAGATCGACTATATATTTAGACAGTGTCTCTAACTTGGCTTTGTCAACAGCAGGCCACAGGTTAGTGCTAATAACTGCTGATATTATTGTAGTTATCACAACAGAAATTAGCAGCTGTGGGAGCGAGTACCCTTTTCCTTTTTTCATTGTGGAATTTGGATTATATGGGCGCATTAGATTTTTGTATTAGCCATCGCCATTGCTACCCAAGATAACGGTAGACTGATTTTGACCGGCCGTTGTGGTCACACTTTGCGGCACTTCACTTTTAAATTGAGAAATAAACTTCTGATCGTGCCATTCGTTCATACCGCTTTCCAATGATTCGTTATATGACAGACCTCTATCAACTAGGTAAATATGTATATAACATTTATCAGCACCCTCTTCATTACAACTATCATCATAATGCACTTTACCAGCTGAAACACCGTCTCCACCATCGATTTTGCTATCAAGAGCTTTGCCCAGGAGTGCAATTTTTTGCATACCGCTTGGATTAGGAACGATTGTACTAGGTTTATGACCAGAAAGTAGATTATCATCAAAATCCGATTGAACAAAAGTAACACCATCTACTACACTCACAACATCACTAACCTTTTTCAATACAACATATTCACTGGTTTTTTTATCACCCGGAGCTCCCTTTATAGCGACAGCAAATGTTGCATTTGAATCAGGATTGTCACCTGGCAATGCCGGAAAGACACTATCCCATGTTGCAAAATCGGCGGCTAATATATAGTCATCACCTTTAACCACTTGTTCAAAACCGGTATCTTCTATTGTTGCAAGTTCATAACCATTTGAACCTGTATATCTTGGATACAGATCTAGAGATAAAGCATACTGGTGATTACCATTATTTGCATCTGCACCCTTCCATGTACTACGAATCGCATAAGTCACTTCTCTTCCTGTGTCTGGGATTAATTCTTGCAGGAGCTTCCGGTGGGTATCCGTTAAATAAGTTGTACGACCGGAATCACTTGCGAGGACGACGTTCACAGCTTCTGAAATCCGATCGACCGTTTCGATTTCGGCAGTAATTCTTGATTTGTCAACAGCTGACCAGTAATTGGTTGTCGCAACACCAGTTAGTACAGCCCCAACAGCGGTTGCTGTTAGCATTTGTGGTAAAGAATAACCTTTTTGCTTCTTTTTAACGTTATTGAACATCATTGCTTAACTCCTTTTCTTAGGTCAAATAAACTTAAGCTCTAACTAGCAAGCAATCAATTAAGCAACATTAAGCAACATTAAGCCAATTTAGCTTACATTTACTTGCAATGCATCAAGGGCGATTACAAAGTATACTTTATTAATCTTCAAATGTTATGGACTCCATCAGTGTATATTCAAATAAAAATGCCCTATACAAATTATAAAAACTCTTACTTGTTAAGCTTTCGTTACCATCAATCAATATTTGCATGGCTTATCTACCAATCTAAATTTTAATCACTGGAAAATAAAGCTAATCTAAGTACTAAGATTAATTCATACAAGCTTGTTTCTCGAAATTTTGAAACACATTATTCAAGCAGACCAGTAATTAAAATTTAGCTTTTTAACCAATTTTTTAAATTTGAGTAGTTTTTATGACTTGTTGTCAAAAACCATATTTGCGCCGCTTGCGCCGTAATCGACTACATAGACTGCTCTTATTAAAACAATTTATGTTTGTAATCACTGCAAAAGAGAATTACGTATTCGTTTTTTTTCTCTCTAATAGATAATTTTCGCCCTATTTCTGATAATAAGTGCGACATTTATTGATAGTTGTATAAGAGTAAACAAACTAATGAAAGTAGTACGCTCTTTTCGCCAAATAAACAGCATTACTACCATGTAGTATCAGTAGTTGATATACGGAAAAAGATACAATATTTCTGCTCTATTGGATCCGTAAATTTCAGTTTCTGAAATATCTAAAACCGTTCAGTACCATCGCTATGTGGTGTATTGGGAGCTTAACCGCGGCAGCAAAAAATTAGTCATTATTGTCCAACCGAAGCTCAGGTATTCTCAATCAAAAACACACATCAGAGTGTAAATACAGAATACCAAATGAGCGTGTTGATTTTATCCGCCTCCTTTTCGAAGCGGATTGGAGTCTATTGCATATTTCCAGAGTATTAGCGAGAGTCGGTACCGCTTTAAGCCATGAGTAGATCTACCGATTTGTTGCGCGGGATAAACGCTTGGGAGCCAATTTATATTACCACTCGAGGTAAGATCACAAGCGTTATTGACGCGGTAGAAAAGAGAAAGCGCTGGCGAACAAGATTGCTGTTTCTATCGATGATAGGCCAAGCATCATCGACTGTAAGGAGTGATTGGTGATTGAGCAATTGACACCGCATTCTTTAAACATGGCACTGGTGCCATAATGACAATTTTAGAGCGTACAACACGATTTTACGTGGTCAAGAAATTATCATCGAAGTCGGCAGATGACGTCACCAAAAACACTATAGACCTACTCATGCCTTATGAGGAGCACGTGCATACCATTACGGCAGATAACGGGAGATAGTTTGCAGACCATGATACCATCGGAAAAAGCGTTGGATACAGGTGAAATGTTGTCGATCTCACCCTGGATGAGGAGGCGATGGCCAAGTGTTTTTTACAAGAACTCTCTTTACGCTTTCATGCTCATTACGTTTATCTTGTACAGCAGTCAACAAAAAGCCTCACTAAATACTGAGGCTTAAAGATACATTTTATTCAAGTTTGACATTTTTAATAGATATTAAAACTTAATTCGTCGCTACCTTTCTTCAAAACGTTTAGCTAACTGATAGAACTCGTTTACTTGTCCTTTAAGTTCTGTCGAATGATCCTTTACTGAATGAGTAGCAACTAAATTCTGTTCTGCAGTCGATGCGATAGATTGCATGTGAAGATTCACCTCACTCGACAGTGTGCGTTGCTTATGGGCTGAGTTTTCTACCGACTGCATCAACTCGTTCATAGATTGCATCAAGTTTTCAACTTCAGATAAACGCTCTGCGCTCACCTTAGCCACATCACCGCACGCATCGGTCTGCTCTTTGTTCGCCAGAATATCTTTCTGCCACCCTTCAATGGTTATGAGCATGATTTCGATGCTCTCTTTTATTTGTACTGTTGCGTTCGAGGTACGCCCTGACAGCGCACGTACTTCATCAGCCACTACGGCAAAGCCTCGGCCTTGCTCACCCGCTCTCGCCGCTTCTATTGCTGCGTTGAGCGCCAGCAGGTTGGTTTGCTCCGCGATGCCACCAATCTCTTCCATTATCTTACTAACACTTTGCGCTTGATCGCTCAGTTGGTAAGTAGTTTGTGTCGCTTTCTCAGCTTGTAAGGCTAGATTCTCAAGATTTCTGTGAGTTTGGTTAATGCTCTCTTTAGCACCAGCACACGTCTCTAGAGTCACATCGACAATCTGATGCGCTTCTTCTGTACGAGACGAGACTTCATTCGCCGTTAATTCAACCTCTTCGGTAGCCTCATGTACTTGCAGAATGTCTTTTGTTTGCTGATCTAGCGCTTCAGACACTTCAAATGACGTAGCATTAAGGTTATCAGCCAAATCTTGTAATGGCTTCGCTGAATCTGTCATTCGGCCTAGTACAGTACGTATGCGAGCAGACAACAGTTTTAAGTGGAAATCAGCCACAGAAAACTTGCTGTTTCCTGAATAAACAAGGCGACTCACACTGTCGAACTTTGATTGCAGTTTTTTCAACTGTAGAGGAGTATCGATGAGTTCTTGGCGGAACAACAGCGCAAGAGCAGAAACAGGTAATAGGCTCAAAAGCCATTGGGACACTTGCCCTACTTCGACAAGGTTTGAAATCAGTGGTGCAGCAAGCGAGCCCAGCAACACAGCATAACGAACACTATCACTTAACTGCAGCGACCATTGACGACCAGATTTTTCAGCCTTCAATAAACCTTGGTATGCTTTATCGGCAACTTGTACCCATTCGTTTTTAGGCTTTACACGTACAGATTGGTAACCACTCACCTTTCCATTATCGTAAATTGGCGTGACATAAGCATCTACCCAGTAAAAACCACCGGATTTAGTTTTGTTTTTTACGATACCACGCCACGCTTTACCTTGCTTAAGGCTCAACCACATATCGGCAAAAGCAGCCTTAGGCATATCATCATGCCTCACAATATTGTGGTGTTGCCCTAGCAATTCTTGTTGGCTGTACTCTGCGATACGACAAAAAGCATCATTACTGTAAGTAATCACGCCTTTAAGGTCCGTCGTTGACACAAGTTGTTCGTGCTCGCTGAGTAACGTTTCACGAGATGGAGAAGATGAACTGACAATCATTGTTATTAACTTTTGTTAATTATTATTTTAGGCGAGGAATATATACAACTATTAAACTTATGACAAAATGTGAACGTCACATTTTGTGTAAATACCTGCTATTTATACGAATTTAAGCTAGTTGGCTCACATATATGTCAGTTACTGTTGATTCTCCTTCTCTTATCATGACTCTTCTAACTTCACTTCAGTGCTGAATTTCACCGTTCTCATAGATGCTGAAGTGTGGAACTTACGAATGTTAAGATCTTTGCGTAGTACTCGCTCAACGAAATCCTAGTAGGCCTGGATGTCTTTAACAGTCACAATAAGCATAAAATTATAGATACCTGAGATCTGATAACACTGTGTAACTTCTGCAACCTTCGAAATAGAATGGCTAACAATTTGATAAATATCGCCCCTATCTCGCTCCATTTCGACAGACACGACCAAAGTCATCTTATGACCAGCAAGCTCAGGGTTGATAATAGATACATCGCACACGATTACCTCCTCCTATCTCAAACGTTTTACACGCTTTAAACACGCAGGCGGTGAGAGTCGGTGGCAGGTTAGTACTGGCATGGCTACTGAATATCGGTTGGGCTATCGAACAGCTGAAAAACTTTGCAGTGATATTCATGGTCATCTCTGACCTATTGCTGTTACTTAAAACGCTGAAGGTTCTTGGTATAGAGAAGCTCATGAACATGTTGCGACCATTTCTGAGACTACTAGGCATTAGCAAAGATTCTACGAATCTAACCATCATTGGTATCACACTAGGCCTTTCATTTGGTGGCGGTCTATTGATAAATGAAGCAAAGAAAGAGCATATCTCCGCAAGAGATGAATTTACCGCAATCATGTTGCTCAACCTACTTCACAGCTTAATTAAAGATACCTTGCTGATTGGCGCCGATTTCTACTCCATATTTTGGGGAAGGATCGTGTTCTCTATTCTCATCGTTGCTTTGATATCAAACGCCATTAAACGCATGAATCCGACGATTTGTGAGCGTTACTTTTATCGGGATGTTTCGCAATCATGAGCGTAGAACTTTCATCTTAAAACGCATGACAAAAGAGCCGACTGCAAGGCTCTTTTAACCGTCGAAGAAATAATTTTCAATAGCATTTCGTTAACACTCCCCCTTCTCAAACTCACCAATTCCTGATAACTCACCTAAATACTGATATTTTTGGTAAAAATATTTCACATTGCCGAATTAACCAAATGGTCAATTATTAAATTCACTCTTTATTAAACCGCAATAACGTCCGTAACTATATCATTATCTCCCACCCCTTATATCACTTAGCATACATTGATTACCCCTTATTCCACTGTTGTTATTTGATATTAAATTAATCAGTTATAAATGCACAAAAAACGCTTAAAAAACTGACAATTAAATAAATAGTAAGGCCTTTTCAATATTAACTCTTAATGTTGAAAACGGAACGGACAATGACTTGTAAAGAATATTTATTTGATCGGTTAATTTTATAAATATATTTTGTTACATAATAAAAGCTAATGGCTCTACTATTTATGCCTCTGAAAACAATGACCTTAATGGTTCTTTTATTTACCTCACTGTCACAGGCTTCCACTATTGAGAATGATGAATCATTACTTAATTCATTGATAGAAAGAGGCGTTATTTGTCCTGGCTTAAGTTATGAGGACAACCAAGAGGCTTTGCGTATCTATTTCAATGCAAAAGCCCAAAAGAGCCACCAGTTTAATTCAAAAAAATATAGCGAGATAGAAAACAAACGTCAGGAAAATAAAACACCAACAGAGTGTATAAAACCAAATCGGACAATCGATCCAAATAAGGCTAGTTGATACAAACATCGACATGGAAAAATAAAAAGGAAATACAATGAAAATAATGAGACAAACATTGCTCGCTTCAGCAATGCTTACTCTATTCAGCGTCAGTAGCTATGCCAAAACACCGATAGATCTTGGTGTTGTTAATGAAGATAAGTTAATAGAAATGTTAGTAAGACAAGGCTTAGTTGACCAAGATGCAACCGACGCGGTAAAGCAGGATGCACTAGACCGTTACCTAAAAAATAAGCTTAACTCTGGTTTTAAAGGTGATGCTCAATTCGGCAAAAAAGCCATGGAGCTGAGAGCCAAGATTCTCAAGGCCATCGAAAAAGAATCCGGCGTTAAAAAAGCGAGTGTTTTTGCACTTGAAGTCGGTACTAAGCGTACCGACAAAGTGCTCGCGCTGCTTGTCGACTTTCCCGACTTAAACTGGGATGACAACAGGTTAACCAAAGAGCACACCCAAATGCTCTACGAGAGCTACAATCCTGAACACTACCAAGAGCTGTTGTTTTCAGACACAGGCTATACTGGACCAAATGGCGAAAACTTGATCTCAATGCGCCAGTATTATCAAAGTGAATCGGGCGACAGTTACAGTGTGGCTGGTCAGGCAGCAGGTTGGTATCGTGCTTCTAAACCTGCCGCTTTCTATGGTGGTAACTCCCCGACCACAGACAATGATCTGAACGCCCAAGAGCTGGTTCGTGAAGCCCTTGACCAGTTAGCTCAAGATCCTAGTATCAACCTTGCTAATTACGACATTGAAGATCGTTACGATTACGATGGCGACGGAAATTTCCGTGAGCCAGATGGCGTAATTGATCACCTAATGGTGTTCCATGCCTCTGTAGGTGAAGAAGCCGGTGGCGGTGTGTTAGGTCCTAATGCAATTTGGTCTCACCGATTCAACCTTGGACGCACACATGTGCTAGAAGGCACCTCGAGCTCGCTTCCAGACCGTTTTAATGGCCAGTACGCAGCATTTGATTACACGATTCAACCGATAGATGCCGCAGCCGGTGTTTGTGCGCACGAATATGGCCATGACTTAGGTCTGCCAGACGAGTACGACACGCAATACACAGGCAAAGGTGAGCCAGTCTCTTATTGGTCAATTATGTCTTCAGGCAGTTGGGCTGGTCAAATCGGGGGGACACAACCGACTGCATTCAGCTCGTGGGCAAAACACTTCTTACAAAAGTCGATTGGTGGTCGCTGGATTAACGATGATCAAATCTCAATTGATGACCTGGAAGACAATCCACAAATTTACACCTTGTTCCAGACGACAGATAACGACCGTCCGAACATGATTAAGGTCGACCTTCCAGAGAAACAAATCGAAGGTTTGAAACCGTTCGAGGGTGAGTACTCGTTCCACTCTCAAAAAGGCGACGACCTGAAAAATAGCATGAGTCGTAAGTTGGAAATCCCGGCTGGCGACTCTGCAATACTTTCCTTCAAAGCTTGGTACCAAATCGAGAAAGACTATGACTTTGCTCGTGTCCTTGTGAACGGACAAGCCATCGCAGGCAACATCACATCTATGGATGACCCCTACAATACAGGCCTAGTTCCAGCAGTTGGTGGCGAGTCTGATGGTTGGATTGATGCTGAGTTTGATGTTTCTCAATGGGCAGGCCAAGAAATCGAGCTGTCGTTCGAGTACATCACCGATGGCGGCTTAGCCATGGAAGGTTTCTACCTAGACAACCTTAGCCTTGTTGTTGACGGTGACATGGTTGCGATAGATGACGGCGAAGATAACACTAGCTTTGCACTTAATGGCTTCAAATTGAGCAATGGCTTCCATCAGGCTCAACAATACTACCTACTGCAATGGCGTAGTCATATGGACGTGGATAAAGGACTGGCGAATATCAAGCGCATGGGTCAACTTATGTCGTTCGATCCAGGCCTTATCATTTGGTATGTCGATGAGTCACTCACTGATAACTGGGTAGGCAAACACCCGGGTGAAGGCTGGTTGGGTGTAGTCGATGCAGACCAAAATGCCATGATTTGGCAAAACTCCGGAAAAGTCGCTCAAACACGCTATCAAGTTCGTGATGCTGCCTTCTCACTGAAAGACCATACTCCAATGCGCCTTGTGAACAGTGACAATGATGTGCTTCAGGACACAAGCCTACTGGGTACAGCAAGCTTCTCTGATGACCAAGACTACACATCACCACAAGCTCCTGATTCAGGCCGTATTTTGACTAAATTTGGTTTGGTAGTAGACATTGTTAACCAGAGCGCTGACAACGAATATGGTGTGGTACGTCTATCGAAAGTAAGCCAACACAACATTGCACCAAAAGCGAACTTCGAACTCAATACAGATGGATTGAGCGTCTCAGCTCGTAACTTAAGTTCGGATCAAGATGGCGAAATCATCAGCTACCTATGGAACTTCGGCAACGGCGTTACAAGCAGTGAAGTCGCGCCAACGTGGACATACCAAGAAGCCGGCGAATACACCGTCAGCTTAACAGTAGTCGACGACAAAGGTGCTAATGCATCGTTTATCTCAATCGTTAATGTTGATGTTCCAAACGCGCTTCCTGAAGCAAGTGCGAAGTACATTCACTTAGGTCGTTGGGTCACCATGTGGTCAACAAGCTCAGACAGTGATGGTCGAATTGTCGATACAGAGTGGACTTTACCAAATGGAAAAGTGAAACGAGGTCGTACATTCACTTCTATCTTCCCTTCATACGAAAAGCATGAAGTGAAGCTAAGAATCATCGATGACCAAGGCGGGATCACGACTAAGACCATTATGGTCGACCTATAAGTCGCTTCTAGCTCAAATCATTGAAATAAGTACGTAGACAATAACGTGCGTACTGATAAACCAACTTAAGTACTGTTGTCTGTGGCATGAGTCAGGACTGCAGTTTTAAGAAAACGTTATTATTTAAGCCGTAAGCAAAAGCCCTACCGTCATTGGTAGGGCTTTTTATTTATCTCGGCTTTGAACAAGCTATACAGAGAGCCTATTCTGCTCAAGGGCACAATCTCAACCAAACAGGTGACAACTCGTCACACTAGCTGATTTTGAATGCGTGATTTACGTGTGCTAAATGCAAATAATAAGATAACGGCTAGCACAAAAGGTAGTACGTAAATATTGAGGTTTTGCCAACCCGCTGTCGATTCCAACCAACCAGAAAGCAACGCAGTCACTGTCACACAGCTAAATACAACAAACTCATTGAAAGCTTGCGCCTTCGCTTTGTTCTGGGGCTGATAAGATTGACTGAACAAACCAGTTGCCGCGATAAACATGAAGTTCCAGCCTACCCCTAATAAAACCAGAGCTCCTCTAAAGTGCCAAATCGACTCACCATGGATGTTGATAGCGATACAAAAAACAAACAGTATCCCGCCAGCCAAAATCATCATTCTCGAACCAAATTTCTCGATGAGCGATCCAGTAAAAAATGCAGGGACAAACATACCCAATACGTGCCACTCAATCACACCCGCCGCTTTGGTAAAGTCGAAACCACAGCCAATCATTGCCAATGGTGTAGCCGTCATGAGAATGTTCATCACCGCATAGGCGACCATTGCTGCAAAGACGGCTCCGACAAAATTCGGAGCCTTGACGATTGCACTCAAAGGATCAGATTTTGGTGTCTGGTTGCTAAACGACACTTTAGGGAATTGAATGGTTTGTAAGATAACGAGTGCTAAAATGTTTAAGCCAATTAATGAAGCGAAAGCCCCAATGTACAGACCATCTTGCGACCATTGCTGAGACATAATCGCTAAGTTTGGCCCGAGTACCGCAGCAAGAACACCACCAGCCATTGAAATCGAGATTGCACGGTGTCGTACATTTTCATCACATACTTCAATAGCCGCGAAGCGATAAAGTGTTCCGAAGCCAATACCAATACCCAATAAAAAGGTCGCAAAACAGAACAGATAGAAATTTTGTTGTAATAACGCGTAAGTCGCTAGGCTCGCACCCGTAATTCCGACGAGATTACCGATACTAAAGCCTCGCTTTCGGCCTAATTTACCTGAAATCAAAGAAGCGGGAATGGTGGCTGCCATCAACCCCAAAAACTGCAATGCGACAGGTAAAGTAATCATACTGGCAGTGGGCGCAATCTGTTTTCCTATCAAGCCAATCACGGAAATCAGTAAGATATTCCCTGTCATTAATAAGGCTTGACACAGTGACAGTAGCCAAACATTTCTATTCATCTTCGTTCCTAAATATGAGCGCGGCTGATCACTAGACCAAATTACCAACAAAGTCTCAACACTTAGTTACAAAAAATGAAACTCACCTGCTACCAATATATTGCTTTGCTGCAATCTTCTCTTGAATCTTCACGATATCGAATACATCTCTGCCTATATTTTCAATTCCTTCTGGATTTGCAATTATCATAAATGGAGATAATAATTTTCCGTTAGTCGGCATTAAGAGGCGAGTATGATCAATCCACTTTGGCTCAACACATTTAAGACTCAGGTAGAAGTCGGTCATTTCACCCAAACGGCTGAAAAGTTGTACATGACTCAACCAGGTGTTAGCCAACACATCAAAAAACTTGAACAAGCATGTGGCTGTGAACTGCTATCTCGCGAAAATAAGAGCTTCGACCTGACCGAGCAAGGTCGGATTATTTACCGCTATGTACTCAAACTGGAGAAAGACCAAGAAGACCTTTTCGAGTCGCTCAGTTTTGATACCCCTTACTTTGGGCAGTGTCACCTGTCTTATTCAGGCTCACTATCTTTGCGCTTATATCCCAAGCTTCTTGAACTGCAGCAGAAATACCCAGACCTAAGCATTAATCTAGAGGCAGCCCCGAATAGGAAGATATGGAATGACTTGCTACAAGGCAAGACCGATGTCGGCATCGTGAGACACTCACCAAACGACAGCTACTACCAAAGCTAAGTTATCGGCAAAGAAGCCTTGTGCCTTATCGTGCACCACAGCCATGCCGACCTTGAGATAACGCCACAAACCCTGCACGAGATTGGTCTGATAGCTCACCCAGATTCTGCGCATTACCTCTCTTTATACTTTGACCTGTGTGGTGATAAAGAACTCGCGAACATCAACATAAATGAGATACCGAAATCAGGCTACATCAACCAACTTCATCAGATACTGCTGCCTGTATCAAAAGGGTTAGGTTTTACCGTATTACCGGCAGGTGCTGTGGAGCATTTTGCTGAAAGAGATAAATTGCACGTCGTACCGCCAAAAGTAGAAGTTGAAGAAACGCTGTACTTAGTCCAGAAAAGAAACCGCAAGCTCCCTTATCGATACAATACCGTGATTGATTTAATTAAACAGAATGTCAGCAATTAAGTTAGTACACAGATAAAAAAGCCTTTAACCACGATAGTTAAAGGCTTTGACGACAAGAAATGGTTTTAATTCTATGGCTGTGAAGCGCTGAGTACCTCGGTCGCACCTTCAAAATCGTAGCTCTCTAGCAATCTCAGCACCTCTTTTAGAACACTCGAGTCAGGATGTTCAATGATTAACTCCGAAACGTATTGCGTCGCATCGTTATCGTAAGCCTCGAGAAGAGACAACAGCTTAGTGATTTGCTCAGTAGCAACCTCAGAAGAGTCCGAAGTATCATCTACACCTCTATCAGCCGTGGCTGCGCATGGTTTACCAAAATCACGCTCGACCGCGACTATCAACTCCCTTAAGCCAACTTCGCTTTGCTCAAGATCTTGCTCCACGCATGCCCTATTGTGAGCTCTACTTTCTAAGTCACTGAGCAATTCAGCGAGCCTCTGCCCGCCAATTGAAGCCGCCATACTTTTTAGGGTGTGTAGATTCCGCTCTAACGTTACCCACTCTTCTTGCGCTAGGTTATCGAAGGCTTCAGATAGCATCGATGGCGCCCCTTGGCAGAACCTATCGAACACCTTATTTTGCAAGGCTATGTTGTTATTGGTGAGTTGCTCAAATCGAGCTTTTGAGAAAATAGGTAAGTCAGAGTTATCAGAAATCGATTCATCAACCAGAGCAGGTTCAGGTGCTTTACCTTCAATCAACACCTCAGGCACGATGTATTTAGAAATCAAAGAGGTCGCTTTATCAATGATGATCGGCTTGTCCAAAAAATCCGTTACGCCTGCGTCTCTTGCTCTTTGTTTCGCATCGGTAAACACGTTGGCCGACATCGCGATAATAGGCACTGTAGTATTAAATTCTCGGATCAGTCTTGTGGCCTCAAATCCATCCATGATTGGCATCTGTAGATCCATAAAGATCATTTCGTAGTCGTTGTCCTTAGCTAATGCCAGTGCCTCTTTGCCGTTTTCAGCAAGGTCGGCGTCTAACTTAGAGCGACTAAAGAAAGCTAACGCAAGATCTTGGTTAAGTTCATTATCCTCCACTAGGAGTATCTTCTGGTCTTTGAACTCTATCTGGTAATCCAGTTGTAACTCTTGAGCTTTGAATTGAGCTAACTCTTCATTAGTAGTTCGAGCAAAGCTTACGACAAAAGAAAACTCACTGCCTTGCCCAAACTCACTCTCAACCGTAATTTCGCTGCCCATTGCATTCACGAGCTTCTGGCTGATATTGAGCCCTAAGCCTGTCCCACCAAATCGACGTGTCGTTGTGGTATCTTCTTGGCTAAATGCTTGGAATAACTTATGAAGGTTGTCGTCAGAAATGCCGATTCCGGTATCCGCGACACAAACCCTCATCGTCAAATCACGCTTGTTTGAGTCCACAATATCGACCGTCAAAGAAACACTGCCTTTTTCCGTAAACTTAATCGCGTTGCCAATAAGGTTAAGTATCACTTGGAACAATCTCAGTGGGTCACCGAGTAAAGGAGTATCGAGTTTTGGGTCAATCGACATCGATAAGTTAAGCTGTTTTTCATTCGCTTTTGACTCCATTAGCTCGATCACATCTTTGAAAGTCGCCGAGGCATTAAATGGAATATTATCGATAAACAACTGACCCGCTTCTATCTTAGACAAGTCTAAAATATCGTTGATGATGCTTAACAGAGAGTGCCCAGAACGGTGCACTTTTTCGATATAGTTGCGAGCTGTAGGGTTAGAGATTTCTCCAATAGCTAGATAAGATAAGCCAATGATAGCGTTCATTGGCGTTCTAATTTCGTGGCTCATGTTCGCCAAAAACTCTGATTTAGCCTGACTTGCGAGGTTTGCTCTCTCTTTCTCCTCTGCCAATTGCTCATTTAGAAGTTTCATTTCAGAAATATCGAATGCCCAAAATAGCGTTGCGATTTCACCATCAAGCTCAAACAAGTAGTAGCTGACAAGTGCGACAAAACGAGTGCCATCTGACTTTTTAAGCACTAACTCTTTGTTCACTACTTTTCCGTTCAGCTTAAGCTCTTTATGAATGTCATCACGAACCTCAAGAGAGTCGTGAATAGCAATCACATCGATAGACGAGAGTTCTTTTTTTTCAACATCAAACAAGCGTTTCGCTGTGTCATTGGCATAACGAACCTGATCCTCAAAAACTACTACTGCTGCGATTGGAGAACTATTTAACATACTATAGAGCTGGTCTTGCGCCTTTTTGAGTGCCTCTGTCGCTTCATTAGCTATGCTAATCTGCTTAGCGAGTTTTCGGTTCCAGAAAACAATCAGTAAAACAATCACTAATGAAAAGGCGGAGATGGTGTAAACTAATTCGTAATCGACCCTTTCTATCGCTTTTGGTGCAGCCCACTTCGCTGAGATCTTTTGGTGTTCTTCAGCGGAGAGCTTATCAATCGCTTTATTCAAAATAGAATAAAGCAGTGGCTCAGATTTAGTCACATGAAATGTTGGTGATAGGTAAAAGTCCAGCCGCCCGATAATCCCAATGTCTCGGTGACCATATGAATCAATGAGATAGTTTAAGACATCAACCGTGTCGATCATTCCATCTAAGCTCTGATCATCAAGTAGATTCAAGCCCTCAGCGGTTGAGTCAACAAATACCCACTCGACGTTTGGATACTTCTCTACTATTGCCTCAGTATTCGCCGCATTTTTTAGGATACCGATTTTCCACCCAGTCGCTTCTTCAAGTACTAAGCTGCTCACCTCGCGTCTTGATGCAAGTGCCAAGCGACTCGAGAATAGGCTATTTGCCGCTTTGACATTTTCTCCCAAGGAGCGATTTTCTTGCGCCGCAGAGACAAGTTCTACCTCTTGATGATCAACCAAGCTTCGAGTTTCAGACCAATTCCCCACATCAACATGCTCAATATTCAAACCTGTTTTCTGCTCGATGAGTTTCAGGTAATCATCAATCATACCTATGTACTCGCCAGTACTAGAGAGTGCCTCATACGGAAGTGAATTAGGATCGATACCGATTCGCACCGTTGAATTGTTTTTAAGCCACTCTCTCTCACTTTCGCTTAGGTTTAAGATCTCTCCCGTTAAATTATTGGCTTGGTATATCTCCGCGATATAGCGCTTAGCCGGTTCACCAAATGAATTAAACTGTTCTATATCAGGGAAATAGATATAGTTTCGTGCTTGAGATTGAGTGTCGAAATAAAAGGTCATGGAACCCGAGTTAGTAATACCACCATTAGTTTGGTAGCTAGCAACTTTGGTCACCGATGCAAAATGAGAGGTATTTCGCTTCTTTCCAAAATCATCGACAAGATTGCCGATAAACCAAGTCTCTATTGGGTGATTAGTGTTATCCGCTTGGGCTGTGATAACTTGGAATGAATTTTCTGCAGCGAAAATTTTAAATAACTCCGGTAGAGCGTCAAAGCGATCATTGACGATGAAATAAGCCGATGCTTTAGCAATAATACTCGCTTTCTTAAGCACTAAACTGAGATCGCTATGAATATGGGTCTCTATAATTTCATTCAGACCATTATTAACTTGCTTTAGCTTTCCGACTGCCACATTAAATTGGTTTCTAAGCTCCTCGCTTTTAAAGTCAACATAAATTGGATACTCAGTTTGATATTCCTCATGCAGACGAAGCTCTGACATTTCAATAAAGCGAGTATTGGTAATAAACCACTCCAATACTCGCCTTTCAATCATCAATATATCGACGGTTTGCGCTCTTAGCCGTGCGAAAGCAGACTCCATTGTGCTGATATCATCAACTCGCTCAATATCGACCTCACTAGAAAGCATCGCTATCGAATTTTTGATCGGTGAAGTGCCATCAAACAGGAGTGCGCCCAATGACAAGCCTTTCTGAGATTTGAGGTTGAGTTGACGTCTCTCTAATGACACAGGGACAAATTCAATATTAATGACACTATCACTTAAAAAGTGAGCATCCGGATCGTTAGCCTGAATACCGGAAACAAAAGAGATTGAATTGATATTATCGATCGCTTTTTGAGCAGCACTGGGCGGTAAAGTGACAATGTCACCCAGCTTGTAGCCCATATCATTCAGAGCACGTTGTATGATGTCGTGTTGCAAGCCAACAGAAGTGCTATCCGGATACATATAAGGTGGAATACCAAATCCCAAAACCCCCTTAAGGGGCACTCGATAAGGAGAGCTATCTAACCACTTTGATAAAACCTGATTTTTTTTATGTACATCAAAGGTTTTGATCTGTTTGTTGAGCAAAGTCTGTAACTGGACTTCGTCTCTACGTACTAACATTGTGGCCTGTACTGTCTTCCAATGTTCTAATACATAATCAACTGTTAGATCATAAAAATTTATTTGATTAGCAATCTCCATGGTAGTGATCGGTTCAGCAATAAGACCTTGAACATAACCTTCTTCCAATGCTTTCACAGCATCGATAACGCTATCAAAATTAATTCGCTCAATAGAATTCAACTGAATACCAGCTTTTCCTAAATCTATGTTTTCATTAACTATAGCAATGCTTCGCTTGTGGTTAGGTCTCAAGCTCCTCGCTATTTTATTATCAAAAGGCGCTATCATTGCAACTTGATAAGGGATATACGGGTCACTCGCGAGAAAGCGCTCCCCATCACTTGGATCAAACTGTTGGAATGGGAAAACATCGCCTCGCCCCTCAAGTAGCGCAACTTGGGCCTCAATGCGCGAGCTCACGCTAATGAACCGCACATCAACGCCAAACCGTTCTGCAAGATCCTGTGTCCAATCTTTAATAATGCCCGACACCTTCCCATTGTCGTCAAGGAAAGAGTATGGGTAATGGTTAGTAAGGGCAATGAAAGTCACCGTTGGCTTGTTGTCTAACCATAGGTCTAGCTCCGCATCGGTCACTTCAGCGGCGTAAGCACTGCCAACAAACAACAGCCAGGATAGCAGCAACATAGAGAATGAAATTGCTGAACATTTTAGCATCGACATGAAAGCACTATATCTATTGGAGAGATTACTCATCTTTGAACTTTTCTTTAATCGCTAAAATCTTAGGTAGATTTTCAAACAGCAACTCAACGATTCTAGGATCAAAGTGTTTGCCTTTTTGTTCTTCAAACAAGGCCAGTGCTTCATCAACGCTCCAAGCCTTTTTATAAGGCCTTTCTGCTGTCAACGCATCAAATACATCCGCAACCGCTGCAATGCGCCCTACCAGAGGGATCTCCTCACCTGCGATTTGATTTGGGTAGCCACTGCCATCCCATTTTTCATGGTGATACTGCGCGACTTGAATAGCCATTCTCATCAATTTGGAATCACTTTGTCTGCCGAGTATCTCTACACCGTATTCGACGTGCTTTTGCATGGTTGCCCATTCGTCAGCGTCCAACTTCCCCGGTTTAAGTAACACACTGTCAGGGATACCTATCTTGCCAATATCATGCATGGGTGCTGCGTCTCGTAGCGTTTCGGCGTCTTCGTCTGTCATACCCAGTGCCTTCGCCAATATTTCACAATAGTGGCTCATGCGCATAACATGCATGCCCGTTTCATTGTCTTTGAATTCAGCTGCCCTACCCAAAATATTCAGAGTCTCTAATTTACCAAGATTGATCTCTTGGGTTTTCTCTTTGACCTGACTAAACAACGCTCGCTGCTGGTCATACAAAGCAATGTGAGTCTTCACACGTTGCAGCGTAATTTCAGGCGTAATCGGCTTAGTCAGGTAATCAACGGCCCCTAGAGATAGCCCTTTCACCTCGGCTTCAGGGTCTATTTTGGCGGTCACAAAGATAATGGGAATATGCGCGGTATTCGGCTGTGCTTTTAGTTGTCGACACACTTCATATCCGTCAATATCAGGCATCATGATATCGAGGAGAATGAGGTCTGGCTGAGGAACCATCTTAGCTATTTTGATACCGATGGTGCCGTTGATCGCGACCTTAACTTGATAGATATCTTTGAGTATCGCCGTCAACACATCCAAATTACTTGGAGTGTCATCCACGACTAGCACTATTGGTTTACGACTCATTGATACCTCGTATAAAAATCAAACAGTTATAACCCAAGTGTAGAACGTTTTTGGAATGCAAGACACAAAAAATAGCAAATGATTTTAAAAAGTGAAGAGCTGCTCTTCGGGTGACATCAAACTAACACTCTAGTTAAAACAACACGCCAATACAACGCCGATTAAGTAGTTATAAATCAAAGGCAAACCATAAATACAGCATTACAACTTGGTTGATTATCTAAAAAAGAGCTCCTCATATGGGTGCTCTTTTCGCTTGCTATAGGCTTACTAACGACCTGAGTTTTACATACAAACACGGGCACCATCGAACTCACGGATTTCAACTGGGATCTCGTAGATTGACTCCATCACTGACCTTTAGACCACCTCAGAAACCTTACCGGATTTCACTACTTGACCTTTTTTCATCGCTACGATGTTGTCTGAATAGCAAGAGGCAAAGTTGATTTTGTGAATCACAATAACGATCGCTTTATTGAACTCATGTGCTAAGCGACGCAGCGTTTCGAAAGCTGGATAGATCTCATTTAAGAAAAATGGAGTCGGATTTGCAGGAACACAGATCTAAATAAGCTATATATCAAAGGCCTCGCAAAATGAGCGCCTTGGAATTTACAATGTAAAACTTTTATAGAACAGTTACTTAGTTATCACCTCTTGTATAAAAACACCCAAAAGCATAAGAAGAGAACGTTTGTTCAGAAAACATGACCAGTGCCACCGCACTAAAAAGAGTAACTTACCGATAACTCTTCCCTTTGCGGCTAAATAACGATGATATTTCAATCAAAATTATTTTTAGATTTCATAAAAAATAGGGTTGTAATTTAAAAAACTAGGCGTATAGTTCGCAATCTGGCTCTAATATATAGAGCTGTTAATGCTAAAGTAAGTCCAAGTTCCACAAAGACAGTTCTCGATACCTCGTTACACCATCTCTGCGTCAGCTTTCACCTAGATAGTCATTCAATAGCTTTTAAATTCGATCCTAACTACCGATCTATCGTCATTCGCTTTCTTATGCGCGAACTCAGATTAGATCGTTCAATTAAATACAAATGTAATAAACACAAGGCAAAGTTATGTCACGAAGAACAACAAGACAAACCCATTGGTACCAACTCTCACGCGAGAAATCATTCAACAAACTAAAAGGTAGTAAATGCTCAAGATCAAAATAGACTTACACAAAGAACAACTTTCATGGGTCGCCGAGATTAGACAGCTCAATAGCGATATACTTCACCGCCACATATTGCCACAGCTACAACACAACAGTTATCTCATAGACTTTGAATTTAACGAAAGAGACAGCACCGGAACTATCATTTCGCGCAACGGAAACACCCTAGGACATTTCACAATCCTATAGCTTTTCCCCTAAAGCAACAGAAAGAAACACCGTTAGTCCCACAGATGTCACCCTCAATTTGCTCTAGCAGAATAAAATAGAGTAGAACTGGAACAGAATAGAAACCTAGCCCTTTTTGCATTTCACTCGCGGCTTACGCTAGCTAGGTTATCGTGTTTTCATTGAATTGGCGCTTGTATGAAAAAGCGTAGAGATTTGAAAGCGTTATCTTGAATAATCGCTTCTGATGAAAGCCAGTTTCTATTTCAATTAGCTCTTCTTGAAATCAATTAAGATTGAACCTTGAATCACCGATGACACATTATCATTGCGTTAACGGCATAGACCTTAACTTTTGATCAAGCGTATATAGATGTTCTGCAGCTTGCATGTGTTGAGGGTAATCGCTGAACTTATCGCGATTTTCCTCAGTCATCTTACATGTTTCATCCACCAGCATTAACTTCCAGTACAGCTTTGTGGTGTGCAGCATAGCCAATAAAGGTTTGAATACTTCTGTTTCATAGGCCTGAATTAACTCTTCAATCAACTCTTCACGCTCGCCTTCACTTGAGATCGAGGCATTAGTCGCTTCCAATACCTTTTGATACTTTGGATTTAACTTCAGCTTGTCCATCACGCTTTGATTGTCTTTAGCTAACTCAATCAACTTTAATCGAATGATATTCACCCAATTCGTTTGGCTAATCACGCCCTCATTAACATTGGAAAAGTCTTCACGAATTTGGCGTTCAATGTCTTTCTGAGCGTTTTTTAAAACAGTGCGTACTTTTTGAAAAGGTAGCTGAAACTCCTTACTTAGCTCGATGATCAGTTTATGAAAACCACCATTTGGAAGGTGTAAGTTTTCCTTAAACGTCGCCATTGCAGCTTCTTGCTGCTCTGTAAGGTGGGTCATTCTCTTTCCTTTTCTGTATAACTTCGGTGCCGGCTCAAGATCATAACATTATTAGTCGCTATTTTTCGGCTAGTTCAAACGTTAATACCTTATTTCTACCAATCCTTTCTCATTCGACTACTTTTCAAACCAAATGGCATCAAAAAAGGCGAAAGCGTGACTTACTACCTGGATGGTCAGTTGGTATCACAAACAAAGATTGCGGAACTAGAAAAATACAAGCGACTGCTTCATAAAACTTGATCAACGAGCAGCATTAAAAAGCCCAGCGTTACTAAGCAATTACCGGGCTTTTTTGTATAAGCTTTTAATCTGAATGAGACTGTGCTAACCGAATACTGACTAAACTCGCCACCATAATCGCTAAATAGAAGCTGCCGATGATAGATTCCATAAATACAAAGAACTGAGCAACAGGCAAGGCTGGAGAAATATCGCCGTAGCCTACCGTTGTCAGTGTAATAAAGCTGAAATACATCGCATTAAACAAGTTAGTTAGCCAAATTTGCTCTTCTAAACCATTAAACGCGTTAGGAAAGATCTCGATAATCAACAAGTAGATAGTCGACCACGCAAAGCCCAACAATAAATAAATACAGATAGAGCCAATGATGTGATTGGGCGTGACCGTTTTCGCTTGCATCACTTGCCTTAAAGCGGAGTAGATATGCGAAAACAGAAACATGGTTAGTGCCGTTAGCGTCACTATCGACAAATTGTAGCCTTCTAGGAAGGAGAAAACACCAGACACCGATGTAGTAATCAGCAACAAACCATACCAAGAGCGATGCAACGACCGCTCTTTATGAATACCGACAATCGAAACCGCCAAGGTAATAATGATCAAGAATAGAATCGTCTTTTGGCCTTGAGGATAAAATTGCTGCATCACTGCGCAACCAAAAAACAACATTAATAGTGCGTAAAATAGGAAGTAGAAATTGTCGTCTTCCGAGACTGCTTTCATCTATTTGTCCTCTTCTTTTTGCTCCAAGCCTAAGTAAGAGACCATTGTCTAGTACGACAAACAAGCCTACGGTGCCGGACGTCGTCATTCTACCTAACGCACCGAGCAGAATCACCAAAATTGGAATATGAGAACCACGACTCAGTCATTTAACAAAAAGATCAAAATCTTTCTTATCAACGATTGAGCATGAGGGGGATTAAGCTCCTTTCGCTCTTATGCTGTTTATCCATGATAATCCAATTGTTCCTTATTTAAGATAGTAGATCAAACATAAACTCACATAGGCTTACTAACCAGTAAAAGTTGATTAAACCTACCAATAAACAGACGGTCAGTCGCTATTAAGCATGTGACCTGTAAGTATTAGTCTCGAGCCCATTTATTGAACTAGAGGCTCAGATTTAACGCAAGCACGCAAATGGTTGCGCTGATATTCACCACCAATGCCTGTCAAATTCCGATATTGAGTTAGTAAGCCGTGATAGGAATCATTGCTATATGCAAACGAGCTTAAAATAACACAACGTAAAACACTTTTTCTTACGTAATCATACACTCCCGTAAAGGTTGCAGGCATATCCGATTGCCCTAAATGCAAACCATCGGCATCCACTGCTAATGCTACATCAACTCGAGCATTAATGATCAATGGTACACCTGTTCTAACGGCTTGCGCACGCTCGATGAACGCTCTCACATCTCCGTGCTTCTCTCTTACTTGAACCATAGTAACGCCACCAGCGACCGCTTTTTCAACCACAAACTTAAGCGTTTCTAAATCTTATTGGTCGTCAGTAACCAAGTAGAGCTTGTAAGGGTTCATACCGTTCCTTTTAAATCGATTTCTATCATTGATGTTCTGCTATTTTACCGATAAATCGCCTGATATGCATGAGAGTTAATACGAAAATCTCTGCGTTGCACGAACAGAGCAAATACGCAACCCGTTGAAATCATATCGAAAAACCTGAACTTTTTAACCAAAGCGTTACTTATTACACAAACTATTCACTTTGAGCATGCCCGATACACAGTTTTATGGAATACTCCGAAATGAAGGAATCAGGTAAATATAGGGATAGTTATGCGCCACCTTTCTATAGCGCTTAAGATCAAGCTGGGGTTTGCCATCTGCTTGCTCTTTTTCGTCATTTCAGGCCTTGTGAGTTACAAAGGCATTCAAACCTTGTCGAACGGCTTTAGCGAGTACAGCGAACTCAGCCATAAAGCGACTCAGTCGGGCAACATTCAAATGCACTTTCTTCAGATGCGTTTAGCCTCTGAACGTTACATAGAGTCTTTGGATGAGCAATACCAAGATAATTATCAATCCAGCAAACTGGCGATCGATGATCTGCTCAACAACTTAATCGATAACACTACTAATACTGATAGCCTATCAAGCTTACAACTGGTTCAAGAAAGTGTTGCCGCCTTTGATACTGCCTATGGCTCAATGAGGCAGAGCCAGCTGATGATCGACCAACTAGTGAATGTTGAGATGGTCAAAAGAGAGACTAACGCGCTAAAAGCCGCACAGAGCTTGTTGTATGAGTCATACAATAACAACGATCCAAATGCGAGCTTGTACGCGGGTATGCTCATGGAGAACTTTCTCGCAGCTAAGATCGCGGCGATTAGCTACTCGAACAACAACGACCTCAAAACCTACGAAGCGGGTAAAGACATCTTTGAATATGCACTACCAGGTATCGAAGGTGATATTGAGTCTTTAAAGTCTTCTCCTTACCAAAACGAACTGATTGAAGACTTCTCTAACCAGCGTGAAGCCTATGCGAAAGGCTTTGAACAAGTTCATCAACAAATGCTAGAGAACACTCAAAGAACCGCTACCCTCTCCTCGATTGGTGACAGCTTAGCGATCGCTGTGGCTGATGCTCAGAGCATTCTAGAACAACAGAAACAAGCGCTAACACCAGAGCTGCATGCCAGTGAAACACGTTCGATTCAAATCATCATCTTGCTTACGGGTGTCGCGTTAGTTATCGGCATGACTAGCGCCGTGTTAGTGACTCGCTCTATTACCAAAGGTATCGCACAAGTTAAACAGATCACCAATGAGCTTTCTCAAGGCAACCTGAATATTGAGGTTAACATTGAGAGCAAAAACGAGATTGGTGAACTGCTAACTAACATGGAGATCACCATTGAATCTCTGCGCGATATCGTAAGCCAAGTGAACCACTCTAGTGTGCGTATTGGTGACATGTCTAAATCACTCAATCAAGTGACTAACAACAGCTCGACCAACGCAACGCAGTTAAACTGTGAGATGATGAACATCTCAACCGCAGTCGACCAACTGGCTTCAAGTACATCTGAAATTGCTTCAAGTGCTAACCACGCTTCTCAAGTTGCCAACCAAGCAACCGAGAATGTCGCGATGGGCCTCAAAGAAGTAGACAAAACACTGCATGAAATTGGAAGCGCCGATGAAAGCATGCAGGTAAGCAGCCAGAAAGTGACCGACCTACATAAAGAGTCGATGAACATTGGTGCCATACTAGAAGTAATCAAAGGCGTATCAGAGCAGACTAACCTTCTCGCGCTTAATGCGGCAATTGAAGCCGCTCGTGCAGGTGAACAAGGTCGCGGATTTGCCGTAGTAGCGGATGAGGTCAGAACGCTCGCTAAACGTACTCAAGATTCTGCTAGCCAGATTGATGAACTTATCACCTCGCTGCAACGTGGCGCTAAAGATGCGTTAGAGTCGATCAAAGAGAGTCACAGTACGGTTTCAGACGCTTCTACGCAGGCGCAGCAAGCTTCTCAGAACTTACATGTGATAAATCAACACATCCAAGACCTGAACCAAGCCAACAGCCAAATCGCAGTGTCGGTTGATGAGCAGGATCGTCTTACCAAATCACTGGGTGAAAATGCGCAAGGTGCGAATACCATCGCGCAAAGTAACCAAGAGTCAGTCAGCAGCATTTCAGGTGCAGCGAGCGACTTAACCGAGGTTGCTCATCACCTAGAAAGCCAAGTGAACCGATTTAGAACCTAGTCAGCTAGCTAGAAAACTAGTCTATTCACGGCGGACACGGTTCCAAACCAATAATAAAAAGCCCCCAACACATAAGTGTCGGGGGCTTTCTATAACTAAAGCGTTTTAAGTTAGGCTTCTAATACCAATCACAGTAAGTA
>NZ_JBQKUM010000034.1:0-54117 GCF_054968605.1 Pseudoalteromonas sp. G5_S1_14_S5
TTTGAAAGTGAAACATGAAGAGCATTTTGGCAGAGTGCAATCCTTGCCAAGGTTGAGGTCACGCCTAATCCTTGAAGATCGGGAACCTCTTGTGTCGCTCCATTTTTAGAGTTGTACATAAAGGGCATTCTGGCAGAGTGCAACCTTAACAAGGTTGATGTCATACCTAATTCTTGAAGATCGGGAACCTTGTGTGCTGCTCCAATTTCTTTTTAAGCTATCTGGCTTAGATATAGGCTTTAAGCCTAAGCTCTTTCTTTAATGCTGCGAAGCATAATTCCCCAAAAAAGCAAATAATCCTCCATCATGGTGGATATTTTTTTGTCTTAAATTTTTCTTAGCAACTGGAATGCTAGTAATCATCAGGTCTCTGAAGTAGATACTTGATGCTTTTCACATCTATAAACAGACTTATCCACAAATAGTTAGATGTGGATAACTTGGTTGATAAAGTTATTTTAGGCTTAATTCTTTATATCTCTCAAGAAGATCTTTCTTGTTTTCAATATGTTAGCGAAACCTTAATGTTTGTAACCTATTGTTTTGTATGGGTTTGTGTGCGTATGCTGGATTTGATGAAAGATCGTTAACTTGTTGTTTTTTGATCTTAATCATTTATCGGTACTGTGTTTAACTTTGTGTAGGTGTCGGAAGTTTACGAGAGTTCTGAATTTTTTCCACATTGCCAAAATTGAGAACAAGGTCAAACATTGTTCTAAAATTATGTGCAACGAGTTATCTTAAATATTGGACTGTTAGTAAGAGCTAGCCTGCCAGACATTGGCATATGTAGGGCTAAGCATCTCTTGGTAGTCCTTTCTCAACAATGCGTATCAGTCGATGCTTTTTAGTTGCGACTTTGCTATTACCTTTTTGAACCTCCATCATGCTCGGCAATTGCTGTAATTGTTTTTCTAAAGCCCACTCGATATGAACATCTAACATGTCGCAATTACCTCGGTGAGACTCTAAGGTTTCAACAATACGTTGTTGGTATGGTGCATTACCCATAGCAACATAAATATTGCGTAACCATTGGGTATGACCAATACGTCTAATCGCTGAGCCTTCCATTTTCTTTAAGAAGGTCGCTTCATCCCAACTTGCGAGTATAACTAGGTCGGCTTCTTTAAAATCTTCTCTGCGGTGGAAGTCTTTTTGCTCAGTGATATCAGCGTGTCGATTCCATGGACAAACCAATTGGCAGTCATCGCAACCATAGATTCGGTTCCCAATTGCTTCTCTGAATTCCTCTGGGATTACGCCATCGTATTCAATCGTTAAATATGAAATACATTTTCGAGCATCAACCACACCATCAGCAATAATGGCGCCGGTTGGGCAGGAGGTGATACATGCGGTGCATTTTCCACATTCGTCAACACTCGGCTCATCGACTGGAAGAGGAATGTTCACTAGTAGCTCTCCAAGGAAGAACCAAGAGCCCGCGTCTTTATCGAGTATGAGTGAGTGTTTACCTGTCCAGCCAAGCCCTGCTTTTTGAGCAAGTGGTCTTTCTAAAATAGGTGCAGAATCGACGAAAGGACGAGAGTCTAAACCTTCGACCTCTTTTTCAATTCGTTGCCCCAGCTTTTTCAATTGGTTACGGAACAATTTGTGATAATCGCGACCTAAAGAATAACGGCTGATGTAACCTTGAGTGGTATCACTGAGGTTTGAGGCAAATTGAGCTTCTGGTGGTAGGTAGTTCATTCGGGCGCTGATCACTCGAATGGTTCCTGGGTGAAGTTCATTAGGACGTGCGCGCATCATGCCATGACGGGCCATCCAATCCATTTCGCCATGATGACCCGCATCTAGCCATGCTTGAAGAGGGGCTTCGTGTTCACTTAAAGCAACATCACAGATGCCAACTTTTTGAAAGCCTAGCTCTTTTCCCCAAATTTTAATTTTTTCAGAAAGATGGTCTAGATTCATGGCTTCATTCTTATAGAGATAAGGATAACTAAAATGAGGTTCGGCAAAAATGGGGGCGGATCTTAACGGATCTTAGTGGTGTTGACCAGAACAGACGTGTTTTGAATAGTATTTTTCATAGAACTTACACTTGAGTGCTTGTCTCTCAAAAGCATCACGGTTTACTATTCTTGTTCTTTTGATTTTTATATAGTCAACGATCGATTTTTAGAGAACGTATTCATGAGCACTAAACAATTTACTTTGAAAGATGAACAAGCAACGATTCAACTAGGAACGGAGCTTGCTAATCTTTGCTCACAGCAGACAACGATTTATCTACATGGTGATCTTGGCGCAGGTAAAACGACGTTTAGTCGCGGCTTTGTAAAAGCACTTGGTCATCAAGGAAATGTAAAGAGCCCAACGTATACTCTAGTTGAACCTTATCAACTTGCAGATTGGCAGGTGTATCACTTTGATCTTTACCGCCTAGCCGATCCTGAAGAACTCGAGTTTATGGGGATTCGTGATTACTTTACGCCTGACGCGATCTGTTTGGTTGAATGGCCAGAGAAAGGCCAAGGGCTGCTACCAGAAGCGGACATGGATATTGATATTCGTTACCAAGACGATCACCGTATTGTTTCCCTAACCGCTAATAGTGAATACGGACAGCGCTTACTTAGTCAGTTGGAGTTATGTTGATTTCTAGACGCCTTTTGCCAACAGTAGCCATGATGGCTGCTGTTTTCTCCTTACTATTTTCATCATTGGTTTCTGCGAATTCACTAAAAGGTTTGAGGGTTTGGCCTTCACCTGAAGACACGCGTGTGGTTATCGATCTTAAATCTGAGGTCGACTTTAGCTATTTCACACTGAGTAGCCCAAGCCGCTTGGTTGTTGATTTAAAAAATACCGAATTGGCGACTAAGCTGCCGGTGGTGGTGAAAGATAGTCCAGTACTTTCTAAAGTTCGTAAAAGCTCTCCCCCACAGAAAGGAACCTATCGCTTAGTTTTCGAGTTGAAGAAATCCTCTAAAGTTAACCTTTTTAAGTTAAGCCCAACACCGGGCGGTCAATATGGGCACCGCTTGGTGATCGATCTGCCTCATGGTACGGTAAGCAAGAGTAAACCAA
Source organism: Pseudoalteromonas sp. G5_S1_14_S5 (assembly GCF_054968605.1). Taxonomy (NCBI): domain Bacteria; kingdom Pseudomonadati; phylum Pseudomonadota; class Gammaproteobacteria; order Alteromonadales; family Pseudoalteromonadaceae; genus Pseudoalteromonas; species Pseudoalteromonas sp. G5_S1_14_S5. The sequence continues at coordinate 3,058 of NZ_JBQKUM010000034.1, forward strand.
CGATAAAACCAAGTAAGCCAACGGTAAGTAAAGATATTAATCAGGTTAAGCGTCAGAAAGATATCTTGATTGTGATTGATCCTGGGCATGGTGGTGAAGACCCAGGCTCGATCGGCCCAAGTCGTAAATATGAAAAAGATGCGACGCTGAGTATTTCTAAAAAGTTAGCTGCTCAATTGAATGCGATACCGGGTATCAAAACTCGTATGACTCGTAATGCTGACTACTTTGTAAACCTCAATCGACGTGTTGCTATCGCTCGTGAGAATGAAGCACACCTATTGATCTCTATTCACGCGGATGCCTTTACTACACCTCAGCCTCGAGGCGGTTCGGTGTTTGTGCTGAACACTCGACGTGCGAATACAGAAATCTCCCGTTGGATTGAGAATAAAGAGAAACAATCAGAATTGTTGGGAGGCACGGGTACTGCTTTCACTAGCAACATTGATGATAAGAACGTCAACCAAACTCTGTTGGACCTGCAATTTAGCCACTCTCAGAAAGAGGGCTATAAACTGGCAACAGCGATTCTGTCTGAAATGGGGAAAGTTGCTAAACTACACAACAGTAAGCCGATTAATACGAGTTTGGCAGTATTGCGCTCACCGCAGATCCCATCGGTATTGGTAGAAACGGGCTTTATTTCAAACCCAACGGAAGAGAAGTTACTTTTCCAACGTTCGCATCAAGATAAACTTGCGCGTGCTGTGACTAAAGCCGTGGTGAAGTACCTAAAAGAGAACCCGCCTGAAGGGATTATCTTGTCTAATGCGACATCATCAACAGGCAGTGTGAGTCAGCACAAGGTGTCTCGTGGTGAATCGTTATCGGTGATTGCGAGTAAGTACGGCACATCGACACAAGCATTGATGAAATACAACAACCTGAAATCAAGCAGCCTAGCGATTGGCCAAGTGCTTAAGATTCCAGGCAGCGCTTCAAGCTCATCATCAAGCAGTGCGGTTAAAACTAAGACTATCACTCATACGGTTAAGTCTGGAGAATACCTAGGTAAGATCGCTAGCAGTTATAAAGTGTCTGTGGCTGATATTAAACGTGAGAACCGTCTAAAATCAGAAACAGTAAGAGTCGGTCAAAAGTTACGTATTACGGTTGAGGTTAAAGATATTCCTCTGCGCAAACATAAAGTCGCAAGAGGCGATTACTTAGGCAAGATCGCCGCTAAATACGGTGTGAGTGTGAACAGTATTCGCCAAGCGAATAAGCTCCGCTCTGATGAACTGGCGATTGGACAAGTGCTGATTATTCCTCATAAATAATCGAGTTTAACTAACATAGAAGTGCCTTCTAAGCTTGGAAGGGCTTCTATGGATGGCAGTAAGGTAGCTATAAATATGACGATCAAAATACTGCCAGCTCGCTTAGCGAACCAAATCGCAGCGGGTGAAGTGGTAGAAAGGCCAGCCTCTGTTGTAAAAGAGCTGGTTGAGAACAGTTTGGATTCTGGCGCGACACGTATCGATATTGATATAGAGAAAGGTGGCGCCAAGATGATCCGTGTTCGTGATAACGGTAAGGGCATCGTAAAAGATGAGCTTGCTCTCGCACTAAGTCGCCACGCTACTTCTAAAATCCATACTCTTGATGACCTTGAGGCTATCGTCAGCCTAGGTTTCCGTGGTGAAGCGCTAGCGAGTATCAGCTCAGTGGCGCGTTTAACTATGACTTCACGCCCTGCTACTCAAGATCAAGCTTGGGCTGCGCACAGTGAAGGCCGAGACATGCAGGTAAAATTGCAGCCTGCCGCACACCCAATTGGCACCTCGGTTGAAGTGCTGGATCTGTTTTTCAATACTCCGGCACGCCGCAAATTCTTACGTACTGAAAAAACCGAATTCACTCATATTGATGAGCTGCTTAAGCGCATCGCCCTAAGTCGCTTCGATGTGACGATCAATCTGCGTCACAACGGCAAGATGATTCGTCAGTACCGCTCAGCTAAGACAGAGGTTCAAGCCGAAAAACGCATTGCTGCAGTATGTGGTAATCCATTTGTTCGTCATATGCTCAAGATAGAGCTTGAGCATCAAGGGTTAAAACTTCACGGTTGGATCACCACGCCAGAAGGGGCAAGGCAGCAAAGCGACTTACAATACTGCTATGTGAATGGTCGCATGATGCGTGACAAACTGATCAATCATGCGATTCGTCAAAGCTACGAAACTAGCTTGCGTCCAGACCAATTTGCAACTTACGTACTCTTCATTGAGCTAGACCCGCATCAAGTCGATGTGAACGTTCACCCTGCTAAACATGAAGTGCGCTTTCATCAGGCTCGTCTGGTGCATGATTTTATTTATCAAGCACTGAGCGATGGCTTAGCACAAAGTAAGCAAGTCGATGCAGCGCCTATTAATCAATCCGCTTTCCACCAATCAGAAGCCCCTAACTATCAGCAAAATAGTTCTGTGCCTGAAGCGGAAGAGACGACGAGTTTTAGTGCTCCAGAAAGCAATGTCCCAGCTCATTCGGAACAATCGCAGGTTTCTGAAAGGGTGCGACATGCCATTGAGCAGACTCCAGCCTATCCGAGAAAAGCAGAATCCGAGCAAGCTTATAACCAGCCTCAACACAGTGTTCATGACGGTGGTCAGCACTATGGCTCAGCGTCTAACAGAGGTTCTTCAAGCTGCGGCTCTTTAAGTAATCTAGGTTCATCGGCTAACCGAAACTCGTCTGCTCGTGAAACCAGTTTTACCGGTTCACCTCGTCAAGAGTGGACAGAATCACGACCTGCTCCGAAAAAAGAGAAAGAGTCACATCAACACCACGCCGAACCTGCACCTTCGAAGCGCGAGGTGAGCGCTTACAAAGAGCTATTGAAAACGCCAGATTTTGAGCGTCAAACGGATGCGCCATCAGAGGCTCAACAGCCAATGTTGCAAACAGCGCCAAGCGAAGCTGAGTTGCCTCAACAGAAGCTACCTCAGTCGAAGCCAAGAACACCAGTCACTGAATTAGGTAAGGCGGTCTCTATTGTCGAGCGTCAGTTCCTGATGATGGGCAATAAGAATGGTTGCGTGTTGGTCTCCTTGGCTAAAGCGGAATTACTGCGCGTTATTGGCCAGCTCGATACACGAAGTGGGGCATTGAAAAGCCAGCCATTACTGGTGCCTTTATCGCTTAAAATTGGCAGTGAATTGGTTGAGGTGGCGAAGGCATTGAGCCAACCACTGGCTCGTCTTGGTATTGAGCTTAAAGTTCGAAACAGTGAAGCGGTCATGGTGATGGGGGTTCCTTCTCCATTAAGACAGCAAAACTTACAAATTCTGATCCCAGATCTGTTATCGTACGCGGCTTCAATAAATGCCCAGAGTACAGTGAAGCAACCTAATGACATGTTGCCAGCTTTGGTTAACTGGATCGGGGTTCAAACCTCACAAGTAAAAAGCGACTACACTCTATCTGAAGCGGTTCAATTAGTTGGGGAACTTGAACAACTTTGGCATGGTCTACTCCCATTAGATGATCCTGAGTTTGTTAACCCTATCGACTTTTCGGCGACTATTGCGGCATTTATGGCTTAGTTTACTGGTAAATTAAGCTATTTTACGGCTTAGGCTGTGTATGATTTTATTTTTACGATGGGACGCTATTTTTGAACGCGAATCCCTCGTGACAAAAGCCCTTTGCTAAAAAGTGCTATAACTGAGAAACAAATACTAAATATCATGACTGAAAAATTACCTTTAGCGTTGTTTTTAATGGGCCCAACGGCATCAGGAAAAACAGATTTAGCTATCCGCTTACGTCAGAAATACCCAGTAGAGATCATCAGTGTCGATTCGGCACTTATCTACAAAGACATGGATATCGGCACCGCTAAACCGGATGCAGAAGAGCTTGCGCTCGCGCCTCATCGCTTGATTGATATTCTTGACCCAAGCGAAGCGTACTCTGCGGCAGATTTTCGTCGTGATGCTCTGAAAGAGATGAACGAGATCGTTGCCCAAGGCAAGATCCCTCTTTTAGTGGGCGGCACCATGCTTTACTACAAAGCGTTGTTGGAAGGTTTATCGCCACTACCGGCTGCGGATCCTGAAATTCGCAAGCAGATTGAAGCGGAATCTATTGAGCAAGGTTGGCAAGCATTACATGCTCAATTAAGAGAGATAGATCCCGTATCCGCTGAAAGAATACACCCAAATGATCCACAAAGGCTTTCAAGGGCATTGGAAGTTTATCGAATTTCGGGTAAAACATTAACAGAGCTAACTCAAACGAAAGGCGATAGCCTGCCATTTCGTGTAAAACAATTTGCAATAGCTCCCAAGGAAAGGAAAGAACTCCATCGCCGCATTGAGCTGCGTTTCGAGAAGATGATCGAAGCAGGGTTTGAAGAAGAAATGAAGGCGCTGTACGCCAGAGAAGATCTTCATCCTGAATTGCCATCGATCCGATGCGTTGGTTATAGGCAGATGTGGGATTACTTAGATGGTAATTGTGATTTAGACGAAGCGGTTTTCCGTGGTGTCTGTGCAACCCGTCAGTTGGCCAAGCGACAGATCACCTGGTTGCGCAGTTGGGATGATTTAACTTGGTTGGATAGCGAAAACATTGATCAAGCGTTAGAAACTCTTTCAGATGCAATAGCATCTGATTAGTATTGCTGTGTATAATGTTATCGCTTTTGCGTGAATATACTCTGGAAAGGATCCGTTATTGAGGCTTTTTAAAATCACAGCCTTTCAATAACAACGGAGTTTTTTTATTCATTTAGCTCAGATGCAAAGGCCGCACCTTTTTGTGCACCACTAGCTAAATAATTACAACAAAATACAAAATAAGGAAAATAAAATGGCTAAGGGGCAATCGCTACAAGACCCATTCCTAAATGCACTCCGCCGTGAGCGCATTCCAGTCTCAATCTATCTTGTAAACGGTATTAAGCTGCAGGGTCAGATCGAGTCTTTCGATCAATTCGTGATCTTGCTGAAGAACACGGTAAACCAAATGGTTTACAAGCATGCGATTTCTACTGTGGTTCCTGCTCGTGCAGTGAGTCACCACAGCGGCGAGCAACGTGCTCCATCTGATCGTGCTGAGAAGACAGAAGATTAATCGTTCAATTAACACAGCAAATGCTGTGATAAGGAGTTGGTTGCTTGTTTGACCGTTATGAATCCGGTGAGCGAGCCGTACTTGTTCATATCAACTTCACGCATGAGGGAGAATGGGAAGACTTAAGCGAATGCGAAATGCTGGTCTCTTCTGCGGGGGTAGAAACGCTACAAGTGATTACTGGTAGCCGCCAATCCCCACTCCCTAAATACTATGTCGGAGAAGGTAAAGCCCTAGAAATCGCACAAGCTGTTCAGCTGACCGGTGCTGAAATTGTGATTTTTAACCACTCCCTCTCTCCTGCCCAAGAGCGAAACCTCGAGCAATTGTGTAAATGTCGTGTGATTGATCGCACGGGTTTGATCTTAGATATCTTTGCACAACGTGCGCGAACTCATGAAGGTAAGCTACAAGTTGAGCTCGCTCAGCTTCGTCATATCTCTACCCGATTGATTCGTGGTTGGACTCACCTTGAAAGGCAGAAAGGTGGTATTGGTCTTCGTGGTCCAGGTGAAACTCAACTGGAAACCGATCGACGTTTGTTGCGTGACCGTATAAAGGCAATATTACGTCGTTTAGCTAAGGTAGCTAAGCAACGTGAACAAGGGCGACGCGCTCGTAATCGAGCTGAGATTCCAACCGTTTCATTAGTTGGTTATACCAACGCGGGGAAATCAACGCTTTTCAATCGAATCACTAGTGCCGGTGTTTATGCGGCAGACCAACTGTTTGCAACACTAGACCCAACACTACGTAAGATTGATTTGCCAGATGTCGGGCCTGCGATTCTCGCAGACACTGTAGGTTTTATCCGTCATCTACCACACGACTTGGTCGCTGCGTTCAAGGCTACGTTACAAGAGACGCAGGAAGCTGACATTTTGTTACATGTTGTTGATGCCAGTGATGACCGCTTTCGTGAGAACATTCAGGCTGTTCATGATGTATTGGAAGAAATCGATGCTCATGAAGTGCCAACCCTTGTAGTCATGAACAAGATTGACTGCATGGAAGACCAAAAACCTCGCATTGATAGAGACGAAGATGGCGCGCCACGCGCTGTTTGGGTTTCTGCAATGGAAGGCGACGGTATCGAACTGCTGTTTGAAGCTTTAACTGAGCGTTTAGCGAGTCAAATGGTTCAATACCGACTGTGTATTCCGCATCAACATCAAGGCCGAATTCGTAGTTTATTTTTCCAGCTGAAATGTATTCAACAGGAAGAGTATGATGAAAATGGTAACTTGTTGATAGATATCCGAATGCAACAGATAGATTGGTCTAAACTTGAAAAAAGAGAAGGGGCGCTCTTGGGTGACTTTATCGTTACCTCAGAGACTGCTACAGTATAACGTCATATCAAATGATGGAGTTTTCTAATGGCGTGGAATGAGCCTGGAAATAACAACGGCGATAACGGCCGCGATAATGACCCTTGGGGCAATAAAAATAATCGCGGTGGCCGAGATCAAGGACCGCCAGACCTAGACGAAGTGTTTAACAAGCTGAGTCAAAAGTTGGGTGGCAAGTTTGGTAAAAAAGGTGGCAACGGAAACGGATCATCTATTGGTGGTGGCGGTGCAATTGGCTTTGGTGTCATTGCTGTTATTGCTATCGCTATCTGGTTCTTCGCTGGTTTCTATACCGTTGGCGAAGCAGAGAGAGCGGTTGTACTTCGATTAGGTCAGTTTGATCGTATTGAAGAGCCTGGTCTTAACTGGCATCCACGTTTCATCGATCAAATCAGCGATAGACAGCTGGTCAATGTTCAAGCGATCCGCTCACTGCGCGCATCGGGCACAATGCTGACGAAAGATGAAAATGTAGTGAATGTATCAATGGATGTTCAGTATCGTGTAACTGATCCATACAAGTATCTCTACCGAGTGACGGATGCGGACGATAGCTTACATCAAGCGACAGACTCTGCTTTGAGAGCAGTGATTGGTGATTCTCTGATGGACGCGATCCTAACCAGCGGTCGTCAGCAGATTCGTCAAAGTACGCAAGAGACGTTGAACCAAATTATCGATAGCTATGACATGGGTATCACCTTGGTTGACGTAAACTTCCAGTCGGCACGTCCGCCTGAGCAAGTTAAAGATGCGTTTGACGATGCCATTGCTGCTCGTGAGGATGAAGAGCGTTTCATTCGTGAAGCTGAGGCTTACAAAAACGAAATCTTACCAAAAGCGACAGGTCGTGCTGAGCGTTTGAAGAAAGAAGCGCAAGGTTACAGAGAGCGTATTACTAATGAAGCAGAGGGTCAGGTAGCTCAGTTTGAAAAACTACTTCCTGAATACGCTGCTGCTCCTGAAGTGACACGTAATCGTCTGTATCTAGATACAATGGAAGAAGTATATAGTAATACGTCTAAGGTTCTTATTGATTCAGAATCAAGCGGCAACTTGCTGTACCTTCCGATTGACAAGTTAGCCGGTCATGATAACGAAAGTGCTAAAGCTCGCAAATCGAGAACAGGTTCTGCTTATGATGAGATTCAACTAGAGTCTGACCGTAAAGACGTTGCACCAAAATCTAACTCTGAAACTCGCTCAACATCACGTCAAGGGAGATACTAAGAATGCGTAAGTTAATGATCCCTGTATTAGTGATTGCATTGGCTCTTATGTTGATGTCACTGTTTGTGATTCCAGAAGGTGAGCGTGGCATTGTTGTTCGTTTTGGTCGTGTTCTGAAAGACAATAACGAAATCACTCGCATCTATGAGCCGGGTTTGCATTTCAAAATGCCGATGTTTGATCGCGTACAGCGATTAGACGCGCTAATTCAAACCATGGATGGCCGCTCTGATCGTTTCGTAACTTCGGAGAAAAAAGACGTAATCATTGATTCGTACGTAAAATGGCGTATTGAGGACTTCGGTCGTTACTATCTGGCGACAGGGGGTGGTAATGCAATGCAAGCAGAGGCACTACTTGAGCGCAAGGTAACCGATGTTTTACGTTCTGAAATCGGTTCTCGCGAAATCAAGCAAATCATTTCTGGTCCTAGCGACAAGAGTAAAGAGCTTGCAGACGGCGTTGAAGATGAATTAGCGAATGAAGCTGCATTGAAAGCGTTAGAGATTGATGGCGAACGTGATCAAATCATGCAAGAGGTTTTGGATGATACTCGCAAGAGCGCACTAAAAGATTTGGGTGTAAGAGTTGTTGACTTCCGTATTAAGAAGATCAACTTACCTGATGAAATTAGTGAGTCTATTTACCGTCGTATGCGTGCAGAGCGTGAGTCCGTAGCTCGTAAATTCCGCTCTCAAGGTCGTGAGAAAGCAGAAGTTATCCGAGCTCAAGCTGAGCTTGAGGTGGCAACCATTCTTGCTGAGGCAGATAAAACGGCTCGTGTGACTCGTGGTGAGGCGGACGCAACGGCAGCTAAGATATATGCGGATGCGTACAATCAAGACCCAGAGTTTTTCAGTTTGCTACGCTCTCTCAAAGCCTACAAGAAATCGTTCAGCTCTAAGAGTGATATTCTAGTATTGGATCCAAAGAGTGAATTCTTCCAGTACATGAATCAAGCGAGCGGTGCTCCAGCGAAATAAGCTGAGTAGTTATTGAAGCAGCAAACGCAGTCCTTCAATAACGAGACATGTTAAGACTCAAAAGGCTCCCATTGTGGGAGCCTTTTTGCTTTTTGGGATTCTGCATTTCATCTTGTCTTGAGCTGCTATGAGAGAGTGGTTGCTCGAACTATCTTTCATCTAGCAATGCTAAGGAATTATACAGAGAAGCTATTCTGAGAAGTGATGACGTGAATTAGTGGTGTGTCATAAAAGCGATCACGGCGCCAGCGACAACAAGGCAGCCACCAATGCGGCGTAATTGAGTATCGGGCTGCTCGCTTAGCTGAGCGACCATATTTCTCCAGCCATTTGGTGCGATTAATGGGCCAAGCCCTTCCACGATGAGAACAAGCCCAATTGTGAGCCAAATTGAATCAGACATGATGCTGCCTTATATCTATAAAAATATAATGATATCAGCATCTTTAGCGATCTGCCCTTCGTAATCGCTGTTTTATTTTTGTACAGCGTTAACGTTTATGAACAAAAAGTGACTGCAAGAAGTGTGATTCAGTGCTAGAATCCATTTTTAATTAGCAACAGAAATTGGAAAGATGGGAAATAACGTAGTCGTTCTAGGCACCCAATGGGGTGATGAAGGTAAAGGTAAAATCGTTGACCTTTTAACTGAAGATGCAAAATACGTGGTTCGCTACCAAGGCGGTCACAATGCAGGTCATACACTTGTAATTGACGGTGAAAAAACCGTTCTTCACTTAATTCCATCAGGCATCCTGCGCGATAACGTTAAATGTGTTATCGGTAACGGTGTTGTACTTTCGCCTGAAGCACTTCTTAAAGAAATGAAGCCTCTTGAAGAGCGCGGTATCCCAGTTCGCGAGCGCCTTTTCGTTTCTGAAGCTTGTCCACTAATTCTTCCTTACCACATCGCTATCGATAACGCGCGTGAAATCGCTCGTGGCGCGAAAGCTATTGGTACAACTGGTCGTGGTATCGGTCCAGCTTACGAAGATAAAGTTGCTCGTCGCGGTCTACGCGTTGGTGATCTTTTCGATAAAGAAATGTTCGCTGAAAAACTAAAAGAAGTAATGGAATTCCATAACTTCCAACTAGAGCACTTCTACAAAGCTGAAACAGTAAGCTACGAAGATGTACTTGAGCAGTGCATGGGTTACGCAGATCTACTAACTTCAATGGTTATGGACGTAACTGACGAACTAGACACAGCACGTAAGCGCGGCGACAAGATCATGTTCGAAGGCGCTCAAGGTACTTTACTAGATATCGACCACGGTACTTACCCATACGTAACTTCTTCTAACACGACTGCTGGTGGTGTTGCTGCAGGTTCTGGTTTTGGTCCTCGTCACATCGGTTACATCCTTGGTATTACTAAGGCTTACTGTACTCGTGTTGGTTCTGGTCCATTCCCAACTGAGTTATACGATGGCCTTGAGAAGCAAGACCCAATTGGTAAGCACCTAGGTGATGTTGGCCACGAGTTTGGCGCAACGACTGGTCGTCTACGTCGTACTGGTTGGTTCGATGCTGTTGCTATGCGTCGTGCAATCCAAATCAACTCTCTAACTGGTATGTGTCTGACTAAACTAGACGTTCTTGACGGCCTAGAAGAGATCAAGATCTGTACTGGCTACAAGATGGCTGATGGTTCTATCCTAGAAGTTTCTCCAATGGCTGCTGAATCTTTTGAAGAAGCAACGCCAATCTACGAAACAATGCCAGGTTGGTCTGAAACAACATTTGGTGCCAAGTCAATCGACGCGCTTCCACAAGCTGCTCTTGATTACATCAAACGTATCGAAGACCTAACAGGTGTGCCAATTGATATCGTATCAACTGGTCCAGACCGTAACGAAACTATCATCAAGGTTCACCCATACAGCGCATAATGCCTGATTGAGTGATTACTACTGCACCTTTAGTGCTTTGATAATTAAATCGTTTTCTAAAAGCCGACTTTCTTAAGTCGGCTTTTTTATACTTGTAATTTGAGGGACGATACCAATCACAGTAAGTAAGTGATCAAAAATAGCGCCGGAAAAATGCTTGAGAACAAGGCAGAATTTTTCGATAAGTAGTTATTCTACAATCAAAAATTCTAACGAAGTTATCGAGTATTTTAACAAGCTAGAGTGAGCAGTTATTTACTACGATTGGTATATAGCTTTCTGTGATGATCTTTTGAACACCATCTGGCAAAAAATTGCCCATTTGCGGCAAATTTTGTCTAAAGCGATACGCTTAGTTGCCGATACAGATATCATAGTGAGTGAAATGTAATTGAGTTTAGGTTGCCCAAAGGCTCGATTCGTTTTTAAAACCGATAATAGAGTGCAGGTATGAAGCTACGAATTGTGGCAGCTTCATTGATAATGGCGCTGAGCTCACCCTTGAGTCAGGCAAATTTGGCTGATGTCGGGGAGCCGGTTCCAATATATACAGAAGCTGAACTGATTAATTTAATCGAGAATAATCAACACCTAGAGCGAGTGAAAGCTGATAAGTGCCAGTTAGTTGAAGATATCGTTGCTCGTGCAACGCGTATTAGCTTGCCTTCTTATGAGTTTTTATACGGCGATATGCTAGCGTGGGGTGTATGCGTTCCTCAAGATGTAGAGCTGGGTCTTTACTATATGGAAAACGCGGCACACCAAGGTTTACCTGCAGCACTAGAGCAATTAGGTCGTTATTATGCTCGTGGAACCTTGGTTCAACAAGACCAAGAGCGTGCGATCCCATACCTGCGTGAAGCGGCCTCTTTGGGGAACCTGAGTGCCAGTATTCATCTCGCAGAGTTGTTGTTGCGTGACTATGGCAGCCCGTTAGATTACGAAGATGCTTACCGCTGGTTATACAACTCGGTCACGGCAGATCAAAGGCAACACAAGCGCATTACTGTATTGCGAAGTGGTCTGGAAAAGAGAATGCCAGACAATATTATTGCTCGAGCAAAACGCCGAAACGCGTTCTGGTAAGACAGAACTAGAAACCTGTAATGACTCCTGCACTCATTGTTACAGGTTACAAGAGAAAAGAAGCCCCGCCTAACTGAATTAGTGCGGGGCTTTTTACGTTTAGATAGTCATGTTATTCGATAGCGAACTTATTGAACTACTTCACCTGATTCGATAACGGTTTCACGAACTACCTTGGTGAAATCGAGCGCCTCCTGACGAATCTTATCTTCATCTACCGTTAGCATGTCGCGATCTTGCATGATGATTTTGCCATCGATGATCGTGTGACGAACATTGCCAGAGTTAGCTGAATACACCAGTGCTGAATACGGGTTGTAAACAGGAACCATGTTTGGTGCTTTAGTATCGATCACTATGATGTCTGCTAGCTTACCGGCTTCAAGGGAGCCGATCTTATCTTCCATGTGTAGCGCTTTTGCAGCGCCCATTGTTGCCATGTCGATCACTTTGATCGGCGGCATTGCTGCACGATCTTTATTGACTAGCTTATGAACTTTAGCCACTTGGTTGAATTCATCAATGGTGCTCAGAGTGTTGCCAGACATTGGGCCATCTGTGCCTAAACCGATACGTACATTCTCATCATACATCTGTAGTGCTGGTGATACGCCTTTTGCCGACTTGATGTTTGCACTCATGTTATGAGCGACACCCATATCTGATTTTTTAACAAGCTCAATGTCATGGTCGTCAACTAAGATCATGTGTGCACCAACCAGGTTTTTGTTGAGTGCGCCAATGCTATCCATGTATTGAACCGGCGATAAGCCTTCTGAACGCTCTGCGATCTTCTCTACTTCACGGTGCGATTCTGCAAGGTGGATCATCACTGGCACATCTAGCTCTAGTGATAACTTAGAAATCTTCTGCAGGATCTCTGTGGTGTTGGTGTAAGGCGCATGTGGTGCAAATGCAGGAGTAATACGTGGGTGATCCTTATATTCTTCAATGAAATTCAACGCGTACTTGATACCTTCTTCAGCGTTTGCAGCATCGGCAACTGGGAACTTAATAACGGTCTCACCAAGGATGGCACGCATACCAATCTTATCGACCGTTTTTGCAACTTCATCCTCGAAGTAGTACATGTCGGCGTAAGTTGTCACACCGCCTTTGGCCATTTCAACGTTACCTAGGTTAGCACCAATGCGCACCATATCGCGTGATACTAACTTCTTCTCTAGTGGGAAGATGTAGCGGTGTAGTCGGTCTGGCACATCATCAGCCAGTGAACGGAAAACCGTCATTGATACATGGGTGTGAGTATTGATTAGGCCTGGCATTACGATATCGCCATCGACGTCTAGCACTTGCTCAGCCTTGTATTGCTTCTTGAGTGAAGCATCGCCAACCGCAATGATTTTATTGTCTTTGACGACAACCGTTCCGCTCTCATAAACCGTTTTGTCTTGGTTCATGGTTAGAACCATTGCATCGGTAATCATAAGGTCAGCTTTTTCCATCGCAGAACTTACGAATGGGAATAGCGCAAGGCTCGCCATTGCTGAAGCCAATAAGGTGCGTTTTAATTTCATATCAATACTTAGAACAGGAGTTGGTAAAAGTGTCTGGATAATAGTGCATTTAACGCATGAGGCAAACGTTTGTTTTATCGTTTGCGTAAAATTCTGATAGTAGTCCGTTACTGTGAAGTGATGTTTCACAAAATGAAGATATGTATCAATCTGAGGTTATTTTCGGGTTTTCTAAAGCATATCTGTAGCTTACCTCTAGCATCGGATATACTAGAGGGATATACCTTCCTTGCTTAAGCAGGCCCGCCTATGTCAAAAAACACACCGATGTCAGAAAACACGACAGCTACCACTAACGTTGATCCTTTTGCCGATCGAGAGTCGAAGAATTACGACAATCCAGTACCAAGCCGAGAGTTCATTTTATCGTTTCTAACGGAAGCGAATATTCCAATGAACCGCAATGACCTATTCGAAGCGCTTGGCCTTGCTGGAGAAGAACAATATGAAGGGCTACGTCGTCGTTTACGTGCTATGGAGCGTGATGGACAGCTTGTCTTCACTCGTCGCCAATGCTACGCGCTACCTGAAAAACTGGAGCTAGTGAAAGGCTATGTGATTGGCCACAAAGACGGTCATGGCTGGGTTCGTCCTGATGGCAGCAAAGGCAAGGATGACGATATTCTACTGCCGCATCATCAGATGAAAACCACCATGCACGGTGACTACGTTCTGGCTCAGCCAACGGAAAACAGCAAGCGTGGCCGTCGTGAAGGTCGTTTAGTTCGCGTGCTTGAAGAACGTACTACGCCAATCGTCGGTCGTTTCTTCTTGGAGTATGGTCACTCTTATGTGGTTGCTGACGATTCACGTATCAGTCATGACATTCTCATCCCAACCGAGCATAAAGGCGGAGCTCGAATGGGGAATGTGGTTGTGATTGAAATAACTGACCGTGGCGGTCGCTCTCGTAACATGATGGGTAAGGTAACTGAAGTACTTGGTGAAAACATGGCTCCGGGCATGGAAACCAAGATTGCGATTCATACCCACCAGATCCCAAATGAGTGGCCAGAAGCTGTTGATAAACAAATTGCTAATTTGGGTGAGCATGTACCTGAAGAAGCGAAAGAGGGGCGTGTTGACCTGCGTAAATTGCCATTGGTAACAATCGATGGTGAAGATGCACGTGACTTCGATGATGCGGTTTATTGTGAAGCGGAGAAAGGTGGTGGCTGGCGCCTATGGGTAGCGATTGCAGATGTTAGCTATTATGTTCGTCCTGATACTGCGTTAGACAAAGAAGCGATCAATCGTGGTAACTCGGTTTACTTCCCATCGCAAGTTGTACCAATGTTGCCAGAAGTGCTTTCTAATGGTTTATGTTCATTGAACCCTCAAGTAGACCGTTTGTGCATGGTGTGTGAGATGACTATCTCAGATAAAGGTAAACTGTCTGGTTACAAGCACTATGAAGCGGTAATGAACTCTCATGCTCGTCTTACTTATAACAAAGTAGGGGCAATCCTAGATGGCAACGAAGAACTTCGTGAGCGTTACGTTCAAGAAGTGCCGCATCTAGAAGAGCTACACAGAATGTACAAAGTACTGAAGCAGACTCGTGACGAGCGTGGTGCGATTGAGTTTGAAACGGTAGAGACTAAGTTTATCTTCAATGCGGATCGTAAGATTGACCGTATTGAACCCGTGATTCGCAACGATGCGCACAAGATCATCGAAGAGTGTATGATTCTGGCGAACATCGCGTCTGCCTCTTTGGTGGAGAAAGCGAAAGAACCATCGTTGTACCGTATTCACGAAACTCCAGGTGAAGAGCGCTTAGCAGGCTTTAAAGATTTCCTAAGTGAGCTTGGCTTATCGCTAGATGGCGGTTTGTCTCCGTCACCAACGGATTACGCAAAACTAATGCAGCAAATTAACGAGCGTGAAGATCGCGAGTTAATTCAAACCATGCTGCTACGCTCAATGAAGCAAGCGGTATACAACGCAGATAACGTAGGTCACTTTGGTCTGGCGCTAAAACGCTATGCTCACTTTACCTCGCCGATTCGTCGTTACCCTGACTTGCTTCTGCACCGTGCGATTAAGTACCTTATTGCGAAAGAAGAGGGTCGCAACAGCGAACGTTGGACACCAACCGGCGGTTACCACTACACTTTCGATGAAATGGACTTCTACGGCGAGCAGTGTTCAATGACTGAGCGTCGTGCCGATGACGCCACGCGTGAAGTGAACGACTGGCTGAAATGTGAATACATGCAAGACCACGTCGGTGAAGTGATGGACGGTGTGATTGCTAACGTAACGGGCTTTGGCTTCTTTGTACGTCTCACTGAACTGCACATTGATGGTCTGGTACACATCTCAGCGTTAGCGAACGATTACTACCAATTTGATGCTGTTGGTCAGCGCTTGGTGGGTGAAAGCTCTGGCAACATCTACCGCTTGGGTGATTCAGTTAAAGTGAAGGTTTCTGCGGTTAACCTAGAAACTCGCCAAATTGATTTTGATTTGGAAGACACTGTTCGTCAGCCTCGTGGCAAAGGTAAAACAGCCAAGAAGCGTGCTGCTGAAGCAATGAAAAAGGCGAAAAGTAAGAAACGCGCCTCAGTGAAGAGCAACAAACCGGGTGTCGCAGCTAAACCATTAGTTGAGCCAACTAAGCGACCAGATGGCAGTTCAGAAGCTTCTGAGAAAAAGAAAAAATCGCGTAATAAGACAGGTGCAGCAAAAGCTCGAGCGAAGAAAAAGCGCTCAGCAACGCGCAAGGCAAGGGCGGACAAGTCGTAGGACATCGCCAAGCGTTAACAACGAATGTAATGCGAGAGTGTCGGGCGTGAAACGCATACTCTCGAAATAAACAACGCAGAGCTGAATGCATTGGAGTTAGTGACATTCATCTCTGAGCAATAAGAGTAATTTGAGACAATGAGTAACGAATTTATTTACGGTATTCACGCGGTGAAAGCCGTATTAGAAAAAGATCCAGCACGCTTCATTGAAGCGTATGTGCTGAAAGGTCGTCAAGACGAGCGCCTTTTACCACTACTGAATCAGCTACAGCAGTTTGGTGTATCTATTCAACAGATGGGCCGTAAGCCGCTGGATGACAAAGCACAAGGTGCAAACCACCAAGGCATTATCGCTAAGGTGAAGCCTGCTAAGCAGCTTAACGAAACTCACCTAGATGACATCCTAGCGCAGCACGAACAGCCATTACTGTTGGTTCTAGATGGCGTAACAGACCCTCATAACTTAGGTGCTTGTCTGCGTAATGCTGATGCGGCTGGTGTTGCTGCGGTTATCGTGCCTAAAGACCGCTCTTCTCCATTAACAGCAACAGTTAGTAAGGTTGCATGTGGTGCTGCTGAAACCGTTCCTCTAGTACGTGTAACCAACCTAGCTCGTACAATGCGTGCTCTGCAAGAACAAGGTGTATGGTTTGTCGGTACTGCGGGTGAAGCGACGCACGACATCTACCAAGCGAAGCTAACTGGTCCTCTAGCAGTGGTAATGGGGGCAGAAGGTGACGGTATGCGTCGTCTAACGCGTGAAACCTGTGATGACCTCATCAAGATCCCGATGGCTGGTAGCGTATCAAGCCTGAACGTGTCAGTGGCTTCCGGTATTTGTCTGTTTGAAGCGGTACGTCAGCGTCTAGCTCAGTAACCTTTAAAGAGACATTGGCTTAAGTCCATGAATTTATTAACGCTCACCACTTGCTGGTGGGCGTTTGTTTTTAGCCGAACCCTTCGGGCAGCCTTTGTGGTTCATTTCTACTGTGTTATCGGCTTTTTACGTAGGCTAGCTACACGTCAAAGCCTCTGTCTTGTAGAAATTTCCCACCAAGAGCTGCAAAAGCCAGCTCTAAAGATTAACAGCCCCTAAATGGCGAAAGAAAAACTGTTTCATTATTCGCCAAATACCACTTGCCAATACAGGGTTCTTTCTATAATATTTGCCGTCCTTAAAACTCGGTCATTTATCTTTAGTTCCTTGCTTCCTCTGGACGACCGAGCCATTCGTGGAAGCTAATAATCCGTAAGGAGCAACCAAATGCGTCATTACGAAATCGTATTCATGGTTCACCCTGATCAAAGCGAGCAAGTTGCTGGCATGATCGAGCGTTACACTGGTTCTATCACTGAAGCTGGCGGTACTATCCACCGTCTAGAAGACTGGGGTCGTCGTCAAATGGCTTACCCAATCAACAAGCTTCACAAAGCTCACTACGTTCTTATGAACGTTGAAGCTGGTCAAGAAGTGATTGACGAGCTAGAAACTGCTTTCCGTTTCAACGATGCAGTTCTACGTAACATGATCATGCGCACTAAAGGCGCTGTGACTGAGCAATCTATTATGCTTAAGCAAAAAGAAGAGCGTGCAGAGCGTGCTCCTCGTCGCGAAGAGCGTACAGAAGCTAAACCAGAAGCAGCTGCTGAGTAATTCTTTTTTGGCTTAATGCCTTAAAAAATTCTCAACTTGTTTTAAGTCTTTCACCACTTTCTAAGTTTTGAAAGGCTGCATTATTAAATTTAAGATCAGGAGATAGCCCATGGCTCGTTTCTTCCGTCGTCGTAAATTCTGCCGTTTCACTGCAGAAGGCGTACAAGAGATTGACTACAAAGACGTAGCAACTCTTAAAAACTACATCACTGAAGCTGGTAAAATCGTACCTAGCCGTATCACTGGTACAAGCGCTAAGTACCAGCGTCAACTAGCTCGCGCTATCAAGCGTTCTCGTTACCTAGCTCTACTACCGTACACTGACAAGCATCAGTAATCGGTAATAGTTAATAATAGTTTAAGAGGACTAAGATAATGCAAGTTATTCTACTTGATAAAATCGGTAACCTAGGTGGCCTTGGCGACCAAGTAAACGTTAAATCTGGTTACGCTCGTAACTTCCTTATCCCACAGGGTAAAGCAGTTATGGCAACTAAAGGTAACGTTGAGATGTTCGAAACTCGTCGTGCTGAACTAGAAGCTAAAGTTGCTGAGCAACTAGCTGCTGCTGAAGCTCGTGCAGAGAAAGTTAACGCTCTAGAAGGCGTTTCTATCGCTTCTAAAGCTGGTGACGAAGGTAAACTATTCGGTTCTATCGGTACTCGTGACATCGCTGACGCTATCACAGCGGCAGGTGTTGAAGTAGCTAAGAGCGAAGTACGCCTACCTGAAGGCGCTCTACGTAACATCGGCGAATTCGAAGTAAGCATCCAACTTCACTCTGAAGTTTTTGCTACTGCGAAAATCGCTATCGTTGCAGCTGAGTAATTTCAGTACCAAGACGAATTCTTTCTTTATGAAAGTTTTAAACACCAGCTTCGGCTGGTGTTTTTTTATGTCTGACTTTCCTGACTGAAGATAATTAGCCCAGATATTGAGTGTTGCGAATCATAGTTGTTAAAGAGCCATTATTGGCAAACGTTTTTGACACCCCCTGCCTCAAGCTATTTTATTGAGAGTGTTAGAATGTGAATAATAGGCTGATGGACATGACAGAGTCCTCTTGGCTTAATCCTTCCGGAACCTTGTCGTGGTATTGGCGAGAATGAGCAATTTTCAGTGCTATGTTGTCAGTAATATTATTGATTACTTCTAAATCGGTATCAAAATTCAAGTTACTGTGGCCAGACACCAATGTTATATCGGCTTTGAGTTGTAAGTTGGGTAAAACTTGCCATGACGTCTTAACGTTGCCACGGAAAATCGCTTCTTCAACGATCTCTGGAAAGATGATGTCATCATCGTCGATCTCATCGAGGTTTGGCTCTTGGTAACGGAAACCCGGGCCCACTTCGACTTCCAATACAAACTCTTCGGTATTCGAAAACTGGTAACCCAGACCGCTCGAAACGGTGTAGTCCTTAAAGTAAGCACTGTAGCGTGAATCGACGCCTTTGAAACTGCCGTAAAGATAGGTTTTAGGGCTTAACTTGTAGTCACTCTGAGCCGTGTAAGTCGATTGCCTTTTATCTTCTTCGCCATCTTTATAGAGGTTGTAGTATTTCCATTCGCCACTGGTTCTGTGGCGGCCAGCCGTGTATTCACCGTTTAGGCGTGCGTTTAGAGAGCGTGAATCGGAATTACCAGTATGCGACTGATATCCAAACTCAACTTCAGTTTTTAGTGGGCTTGGCAGCTCGGTGTCACTCGTACCACTTGGGGCGATATCCATATCTTTGTCTTCTGGTGCTGGTTCAACGACGATCGGCTCAGCAGTAGGTTCTGGTACTACTATCGAGTCGAGGATTGCATCAACATCGGTTTTAGCATCATCAGCTAAAGCCATCGGAGCGCTCAGGAGACCAGCGCTGAGAAGACCAGTGCTCAGAGCCAATAGTTTGGACACGCATACCTCAGTTATACAGTGAATGAATGGCGAGATCGTAATGCTAGCCTTGGTTAATTTCGTCAGCAATAAGTAAATTCTTCCTACATAATAAAACAAACTCATAGGAACGGATTACAAATGAGTGTTCTTGGGTATAATGAACGATCATTATTAGTTATTGAGTGTAGTCATAGTGGATACCAAAAGTCAGAAATCAGCCAAAGATCAGGTGGACGCCATTAAGGTCCCGCCACATTCATTAGAAGCTGAGCAATCTGTTATTGGCGGTTTGTTATTAGATAACGAACGCTGGGATACGGTTGCTGAAAAGGTTGTGGCCAAAGACTTTTATAGCCGTCCTCACCGTCTGATCTTTGAAGCGGTAAAAGATATCCTTGAAGAAAGCTCTCCTCTGGATCTTATTACACTCTCTGAACACTTAGAGCTGCGTGAGCAACTTGAAGAAGTGGGTGGCTTTGCCTACCTTGCTGACCTAGCTAAGAACACGCCAAGTGCGGCTAACATTAACGCTTATGCGGATATCGTCGCTCAGCGTGCATTAGTTCGTAGCCTGATTGGTGTGGCGAATGAGATTGCTGATTCTGGTTACGATCCACAAGGTCGTACATCAGAAGACCTGCTCGACCTTGCTGAGAGTAAAGTATTCGCGATTGCCGAAGGTCGTGCGAGTGAAAACGAAGGCCCGCAAAACGTAGATAGTATTCTTGAGAAGACGCTAGAGCGTATCGAAATCCTGTACAAAACTCCGCAAGACGGTGTGACAGGTGTTGATACTGGCTTTAATGACCTCAACAAGAAAACAGCAGGTCTACAAGGTTCTGATTTGATCATTGTGGCGGCACGTCCATCGATGGGTAAAACCACGTTTGCGATGAACTTGTGTGAAAACGCGGCGATGAAACAAGACAAGCCAGTGCTTATCTTCTCGCTAGAGATGCCAGGCGAACAGCTGATGATGCGTATGCTTGCATCCCTGTCTCGCGTGGACCAAACCAAAATTCGTACCGGTCAACTTGATGACGAAGACTGGGCTCGTATCTCTTCGACCATGGGTATCCTCATGGATAAGAAGAACATGTACATTGATGACAGCTCAGGCCTAACGCCAACCGAAGTTCGTTCTCGTGCGCGTCGTATTGCTCGTGAACATGATGGTCTTTCAATGATCATGATCGACTACCTTCAACTGATGCGTGTACCTTCACTGTCTGATAACCGTACCCTTGAGATCGCCGAGATTTCACGCTCCCTTAAAGCGCTAGCAAAAGAGTTGAACGTTCCAGTTGTGGCACTTTCTCAGCTTAACCGTTCCCTAGAGCAACGTGCCGATAAGCGCCCTGTTAACTCGGACCTGCGTGAATCGGGCTCGATTGAGCAAGATGCCGACTTAATCATGTTTATCTACCGTGATGAAGTGTATAACCCAGACAGCTCACTGAAGGGCATCGCTGAAATCATTATCGGTAAGCAACGTAACGGCCCGATCGGTTCGGTTCGTCTGACATTCCAAGGGCAACACTCCCGTTTCGATAACTATGCAGGTCCTGCATTTGATGACGAGTAATCGCTAATGACGTATATGAAAGCAGCGACCGCGAGCATTGACTTAAATGCGCTTGAGCACAATCTAAGCCAAAT
This sequence comes from Pseudoalteromonas sp. G5_S1_14_S5, assembly GCF_054968605.1. NCBI lineage: Bacteria > Pseudomonadati > Pseudomonadota > Gammaproteobacteria > Alteromonadales > Pseudoalteromonadaceae > Pseudoalteromonas > Pseudoalteromonas sp. G5_S1_14_S5. The sequence continues at coordinate 24,178 of NZ_JBQKUM010000034.1, forward strand.
AAAATCGAAAGCCCCGCAGTGCAAAGTGATGTCTGTTGTCAAAGCCAATGGCTATGGTCACGGCTTACTGCAAATTGCTAAGCACTCTAAAAGCTCAGATGCGTTTGGTGTGGCGCGTATTGAGGAAGCACTGCAGCTGCGCGCTGGTGGTATTGTGAAACCTATTTTGTTGCTCGAAGGCTTTTACTCTTCGGGTGATTTACCGATTCTTGTCACCAATAACATTCAAACGGTGGTGCATTGTGAAGAGCAATTAAGCGCGCTAGAGAATGCCGACCTAGAAACGCCGGTTGTGGTGTGGCTAAAAGTCGATAGCGGTATGCACCGTTTGGGTGTTCGTCCAGAGCAATACCAAGATTTCGTTGAGCGTTTGCATCAATGTGCGAATGTAGCTAAGCCTCTTCGTTACATGAGCCACTTTGGTTGCGCTGATGAGCTGGATCGAACGACTACGGTAGAGCAGACTGAGCTGTTTTTGTCTCTTACTGATGGTTGTGAAGGGGAGCGCTCACTGGCAGCTTCTGCTGGTTTGTTGGCTTGGCCTGATAGTCACCTTGATTGGGTACGCCCTGGTATCATCTCTTATGGTGTATCGCCGTTTATTAATAAAACAGCAAAAGAGCTTGGCTTTATGCCAGTGATGACCCTTACCTCGCACCTGATTGCCGTTCGTGATGTAAAAGCGGGTGAAAGCGTGGGCTATGGTGCTAACTGGACCAGTGAGCGTGACACCAAAGTGGGTGTTATCGCGATTGGTTACGGTGATGGCTATCCTCGAACTGCGCCTAACGGTACACCTGTGTTTGTAAATGGACGAAAAGTGCCTATTGCAGGCCGAGTCTCTATGGATATGTTGACGGTCGACCTTGGGCCGGACGCTCAAGATAAAGTCGGTGATGAAGCCACACTTTGGGGTAAAGAGTTACCTTCAGAGGAAGTCGCAGAACATATCGGCACGATCGCTTACGAGTTGGTTACCAAGCTTACCTCGCGTGTAGCGATGGAATATGTGAAGTAGCTATGGACTCAGTACAGTAAATGATGTTCAAGCGAACCACTCGACACTTAGTGATGTCAGCAATGGCATTACTCGGTGTGAGCTTTTCTTCTTCAGCCCTGAGTGAAGAAAAAGACTCTGCCTTTGTCCCTTTTTACTTCAGCACTGAAACCATGGGTAATACCTTTGGACTTGCTGGTGTCGCAAAGGGTGTTTGGCAGCCTCAAGCCGCTCTATTTGGTATGGCACTGTATTCAGATAAAGACAGCTACGTCGGTTTCCTATCCGCTTTTAACTTTGCACTGTCTGAGAACGTACTGTTCAGTACTCAGATGTATCAAGCTCGCTTTAACGAAAACCCTTATTACATTGGCTCTCAAGGCGATAACGATTCATCGATTGATGACAAAACTATTGCCGATGGCTTAGAAGAAAACTATCAGTTTGAGTTTAAGTATCTGCTGCCATGGGGCAATGTTGCTGAGCATGGTTTGTTGGGTGTGTTTCAACCTATCAAAGATGTGCGCTTTGCCTCACCAGTCGAGTCGGGGGTCAGCTCGATTATTTTTACGCCTTTTTATACTTCTCGAGAGTTAGAAGGTTTAAATAATAATGAAGAGGCGACAGGCTTTAGTTTAGCGTTTGATTGGGAGAACCGTGATAGCACACGCAACCCAACCAAAGGCTCTCATACCAATCTTGAGTTCACTACTGGCGCTGAAAGTTGGTCTAACGACGACTTATGGCTGAAGTGGACATTTCAAAATAGTCAGTACTTTGCTTTAGGCCCGTTGGGTGATGTGTTTGATGAGCAAGTCTTAGCATTTGATTTCTATACTGCAGATACACCGACTTGGGATAACTGCACAGGGCAGGATTGCGCTCGACCTCCAGAGGCGGAACAAGCTCGATTAGGTGGCTTATACCGCTTAAGAGGCTATACCGGAGGACGTTATCATGGACGTTCTGCAGTCCATTACTCGGCGGAGTATAGGGTGATTCCAGATTGGCAACCACTGGACGATATTCCACTGATTAATTACTACGACTTACCTTGGTGGCAGTGGGTTGCATTTGCCGAAGTCGGGCGCGTTGCCGATGAGTACGATATCAAAACACTGCATACCGATATGAAGTGGAGCTTGGGCGGCGCGGTTCGCTTCCAAGTCGAAGGTATTGTGGTTCGTGCTGAATTGGCGCGAGGCGGTGATGAAGGGACCTTTAGGGTTATGATAAACCAGCCCTTCTAAAGCTTTTTGCCTATAGTAGGCCAAATACTATTTTTATAAGAGTGGTTGTGGAAATACACCACTCTTTTTTTATTAAGAAGGCATTGCTTTTATCAAGAAGGTCTAGCTTTTAAGCAGCCTACTCCCCCTGAATCGTAGCAACCACAGTGCGGCTACCACCGTAGTCTCGGTGCTCCCCTAAGTAAATACCCTGCCATGTTCCTAAAGCTAAACGACCATTGGTGATAGGGATTGTCACACTGTTGCCAAGTGTTGATGCTTTAATGTGAGCAGGCATATCATCATCACCTTCATAAGTATGCTTGTAGTAGGGCGCTCGTTCGGGCACAAACTTGTTGAAGTGTGACTCCATATCTCTACGGACGGTCGGATCGGCGTTTTCATTGAGCGTTAAGCTGGCAGAAGTATGCTGAATAAATAGATGTAATAAACCAACAGATAGAGAGTTTATCTCGTGTATCTGTTGTTCAATTTCATCAGTAATGAGATGAAATCCACGCTTTTGTGCGTTTAGGTGTATGGTCTTCTGAATCCACATACGCCATCCTTTATAATGTATTTGGAAAAAAAATGGTTTGAGGCTATCTTTTGAACTTGAATTTATCAGGTCTCGCTCACATTTAATTATCTTAGAGCCAGAGTCTGTACCGATTCCTATCTCAGGAAATCTAATCCTGATTTATCTCAAGGTACAGCTCTTCATATACGGCATAATACGTCGTGAAAAAAAATTACAAAGAATCTTTCAGTGGTGACGCGGTTTGGTCATCACAGAAAAATATAAACTTTCGCCTAATCGGGGGTTCTATTCATCACCCAGGTGACGTTTAGAATAAAACCTAAAGTAACATCGGGATAGATACCATGTTGAAAAATATCAACCCAACGCAAACACAAGCGTGGAAAGCTCTAACCGCTCATTTCGAGTCTGCTCAAGATATGGATATGAAAGAGCTTTTTGCTCAAGATGCAAAACGTTTCGAGAGCTTTTCTACTCGTTTCGGTTCAGACATCTTAGTCGATTACTCTAAGAACCTAATCGATGCAGAAACGATGCAGCACCTATTCGCTCTTGCAAACGAGACTGAAGTTAAGTCTGCAATTGAAGCGATGTTCAGCGGTGAGGCAATCAACAAGACTGAAGGCCGTTCAGTACTTCACACTGCACTGCGTAACCGTAGCGACAAGCCTGTAATGGTTGATGGCAAAGATGTAATGCCAGCCGTTAACGCTGTACTAGCAAAAATGGAACTGTTCACACACCGCATCGTTTCTGGTGAGTGGAAAGGTTACACAGGTAAAGAGATCACTGATGTTGTGAACATCGGTATCGGCGGTTCAGATCTTGGCCCATACATGGTGACTGAAGCACTAACGCCATACAAAACTCGCCTAAACATGCACTTCGTTTCGAACGTAGATGGTACGCACATCGTTGAGACGCTTAAGTCTCTGAACCCAGAAACAACGCTATTCCTAGTAGCATCAAAGACATTCACGACTCAAGAAACAATGACGAACGCACACTCTGCTCGTGATTGGTTCCTAGCAGAAGCCGGTGATGAAGCGCACGTAGCTAAGCACTTCGCTGCACTATCGACTAACTCGACTGCAGTCGCTGAGTTTGGTATCGATACTGACAACATGTTCGAATTCTGGGACTGGGTTGGTGGTCGTTACTCACTATGGTCTGCGATCGGTCTTTCTATTTCTCTTTCTGTAGGCTTCGATAACTTCGTTGAGCTACTAGAAGGTGCTCACGAGATGGATAACCACTTTGCTTCAACTGAGTTTGAAAGCAACATTCCGGTAATCCTTGCGCTTATCGGTATTTGGTACAATAACTTCCACGGCGCAGAGTCAGAAGCGATTCTACCTTACGACCAGTACATGCACCGTTTTGCGGCTTACTTCCAGCAAGGTAATATGGAATCAAACGGTAAGTTTGTAGACCGTGAAGGTAACCCAGTAGAGTACCAAACAGGTCCTATCATCTGGGGTGAACCAGGTACAAACGGCCAACATGCTTTCTACCAACTGATTCACCAAGGCACTAAACTGATCCCATCAGACTTCATCGCGCCTGCTATCAGTCACAACCCAGCATCTGATCACCACCAGAAGCTAATGTCTAACTTCTTTGCTCAAACTGAAGCACTAGCATTCGGTAAAACAAAAGAAACGGTAGAGGCTGAATTCCTAGCGGCTGGCAAAACTGCAGAAGAAGTCGCTGAACTCGTACCTTTCAAAGTGTTTGAAGGTAACCGCCCAACGAACTCTATTCTTGTTAAGCAAATGACACCTCGCTCTCTGGGTAAACTAATCGCGATGTACGAGCACAAGATCTTCGTTCAAGGTGTTATCTGGAACATCTTCAGCTTCGACCAGTGGGGTGTAGAACTTGGTAAGCAACTAGCAAACCAAATTCTTCCAGAGCTTGCTGATGACGCAGAAGTGACATCTCATGACAGCTCAACGAACGGTCTAATCAACGCATTCAAAGCGCTTAAAGCTTAATTGAGTTGATAGCATTAAAGTAAACGCCAACCTCAGGGTTGGCGTTTTTGTATCTGTAGAGTAAGCAATGGTTGAATTGCAGGTAATAAAAAAGGCTGACGTATCGATGCCAGCCTTCTAAATATTTTGCAGCAGTTACTTCTATTCGAAACAGATCTCGATGAAGGCATTACCCCACTGAGATGAGAAAGGCATGATGATGATTGCGCCTTCGCATTTGTGGCGAATAGTGTGGCCTTTACCAGAAACCACCATAGGTGTTGCCATGTCGAAGTCGAAGCCGCTTTCCGCAAGAATACGTTTTGCACCACCCGTTACCATGTTGGTGATCTCACCAACCATGTCGGTTACCTCTTCGTTCAAACCGTTTGGTCGCTCACCAAGCATGTTTTCCATGATTTGCAGAGCCAGACCTTCATCAAAGGTAATCGACATTGAACCACGTGACTGTGGAGCAACCATACCGATTAAACCAGAGACATCACCACGAGCGATTTCATCTTTCTTAATTCTTGGTTTTTGTGGCTTCAATTCTAGCGAAGCCATCGTTTTTAGAACGTTCATCAAAGAAGCTAAAAACGGGTTTACAAATTCAGCGCGCATAATGTTCTTCTATAATCTTATTCTTTCATATCGGAGGAGCAAGACTGGCAAATGCCATGCGATTCAATGACGTGGTTGGTCAATTGAAAGCCATGCTTCTCAGCGTTACTCGCGAGCAGAGTAACAAGGGAATCGTCTTGTAGTTCTATCACTGTGCCACATTTATCGCAGATCAGTAGTTGGGAGAAATGTTTATTGGCATTACAAGAACAGCAGCATATAAAGCTGTTGGTTGACTCAACTCTGTGAATGAAACCTTGCTCCAACAAGAAATCCAAAGCGCGATATACGGTAGGTGGCTTGGCTTGCGGCTCACTGACTTTCAATTGCTCTAATAATTCATAAGCACTAGAGGCTTTATTATTAGAGAGGATGAGCTCAAACACTCGCTTTCTTTGAGGCGTTAATCTAACACCACGCGATGCGCATATCCCTTCAACTTGCTCTATTAATGTGTGGTCCAAATTCTTCACCATTCAATCGGACATCCTTAAACAAACCCTATTTTCAGGTTATTTCGGTTAAGGAGCCATTGATTTCTATTAAAGTCAGGTACAGAGCGTATTGTGACCCACGATTTTGAATAAGACAAGGTAACTCAAAATGACATTGTGACTCAAGGCATAACTGATTAGTGAAGCTGAATTAGAGATCTGGTGAATGTTTTTTAACAATCTTCTCATTTGTGAGAGTGCGGAATACATTACTTTAGTATGAAAAAGGTACTCTTTGCATTATTGTTTCTACTGTGCTTGTCGCATGCAAAAAATTCAGACTATATTGTAGGCGCGGGGTTAAGTGCTGATAACAACCATATACTAGGGTCAAGTAAAGAAACCTATGTGTTGAGAGGCGGGGTTATCACGAACGATGCTCACCGATTTTTAGGAACCTATACATATTCGAATGAGAGCAAGTTATCGAAATATCTTGGCTCATACGATTATATGTATGGTGTAGGGGCGAGTGGTAGGTTAAATACTTTCATTGGCTTAAGTGCGGGTTATAAAAACACCAAAACATCAATACGCTCAGCGGCAAGGGGGCTTACGTGGCCGGAGGGCAGGTTGGGGTGAACTACTTATTCACACAGTCTTTATCTACGGAATTAGGTTATCGAGTATTGAATGGCAGTATGCAAGAAGATGAGTCGATGAACGATGAACGATGAATTGTATCTGACACTCTACTACCGATTCTAGATTTTTCGCCGCTGGTGGCGATGATTTTTAATGTGAGAAATCGGCCTTCCGATTTCTCTCCCCTTATCTCGTGGTGATTGGCAATGAATCACAGCGAAAGGCCTTATTGGCAACCATTCCGGACTTACAACATCGACATCGCCCCATCCTCTTATTTGACCAACCATCGACCAAAAAGGGTTTAGCGTTACTTGGCGCGGGAGCGGCTTTGGTAGCTGGTTACCCTGAATTTATCACCGCGAGCGTATCGGCAGACGGTGTTCAATTCGGTGGCCTTATTGGCGCAAGTGATCCAATAGTATTTGGCCTATGGGAAACCCTACGCAATGAGTTCAAGTAAATGGCAGAGTATCGCTGAAAGTCTGCACTAACACTTCGTGAGTTGAGCGGGAAAAGCATACAAATGAGAATGCTGAATTCACGAATGTCGGTGAATGGAATTCGAGTTTTGCCATTTGGCCGGAAAGACTCACGTTGTTCTAATCCAAGCTTTAAGAGTTTCAGTTCTTTAGAAGTTGGGCGACGTGTTCGTTTCTGGCTTTTACCGACTAATCTCATATCATATCAATGAGTACGGGTACAGCTTCATCAAATATCTGGTGATTGGTGTCGATGTTGAAGACTGGCTTAGATTTTTTCATGACGGAACCTAGGTAAGCAATGTCATGATAAATCGTTGCAGGCTTTGCCCCTGCGCCCCTTCGATTTGTGCAGTGTTCGATTAGGTCGCTAGTTCTTAGCTGATTACTCTCAACTTTAGCGATGTCACAATCCCCCAAGTATCTTAATCACATAGCGTTTGTGCGGCCTGTATTATCCCGAAGGTCACGTTCTGCCATGAATAAATCGAGGAGTACCTAAAGGGGTACTGATTTTGGCTGATTGAGTCCCCCTTTTGCCTCTAGTTCAGCGATCCTTTTTTCCCTAAAGCTTTAGCGAGTGCTTTCTTTTTAGTGTTTTGCTTTCCCTGTGTATAATGCGCGAATTCTTTTTAACGATGATTGTTACCTTGAACCTTTGTTCACCGCTTTTTAGCTTTCTGGTCTCGATGGTATAACTTGCTATTGTCCAGCTCTTAAAGGGGTACTTAAGGGGTACTATAGGAAGTAATTCCGATTAATTCTAGGTAATTTGCTGTATTTTTGTACAGTGTTAATTGAGGCTGAATCATGACAAACACTAATAAAACCAGTAAATACGCTAGTAACCGACTTTCTGTTGCACCTATGCTCGATATGTGCAACTGCTGAACATAACATTATAAATCATGGCTTTAAGATTGAGTCGACACTCTGGGGGACATTTGAGGGATAAAAAACTCTCAAATTTGAAACAGCCAACCTCATCATACAGTAGGATCTTTTTAGGGGACAATTCTCTTTTAATCTTTTTATATTAGAGTAGCCTTATCCACATCACCCACATCACCCACATCACCCACATCACCTTTCAGCCAGTAGTGACGACAGCGTGAAGTGCAGTTGCAAATAAAAATTTGTGCACTTAGAAAAAAAATGTACGCTTAAATAAAACTATGAGCGACAACCATTTTGTATTTACGAAACGACTTCTCGTTGCGTGTGAATTTCATAAATTTGAAAACTTTAAAGTCATGACATGGGAAGCTGTCATCGAGCAATGCATAGAGAAAGGCTACCTAGATCAGCAAGATATACGACAAAAAAGTAAAGAATTTCAGTTTCTAGAAAGGGTTTTTAATAGAGACTTCCCTGCGATGATTCTAGCTGCACCAACTATAAAGCCATTGAGAGATATTGACGACTTCTCTCGGTTGAAAAAAGAGTCTCAAGAGTTGGCTGAGTCAATAGTGCAAGACGCAGCTCAAGTGCTGATGGGTAAGCAAATTGAACTACCATTTTAAATGGTAGAGTTGGGGTCGCAGGGTCTCCCCGCAAGATGGCAAACAGCACGAAGCAACTTGTTGCTAGGTTTGCCTATCTTGACTGCTGCATGTTTAGAGTAAGATTTTGAAACCATTGACTTTATTTGTATCATTACAATAAAGAGATGCTAAAAAACTGGACAGTCATAACAGAGTCAGCAAAGTGTGTGCTTGCTAGAGAGAGATATCTGAACGACGTAAAGCACAAGAACCACCGCAATACAGAAGCAATTTTGAATCTATATGGCAGCGAGGACACATCGCTGAACATGATAAGAAATTGCGACAAATACTCTCTTCGTCAAGCGCACAAACGCAAAGGCGGCCGCCCACCCAAGGCTGCAATTGAACTGGTTTGTACTCTCCCCAAAGGCATTCGCCCCAACAACCAAGAATGGCGTAAGATACTCAACATCATTATGCGCAACCTTGCCTGCTCTCTTGATGTCACTGGCAGGGACTTAGCTCAGATCACGAGAGCGGTAGTACATCAACAGGATCAATCTCAAGAGATGCGAGGTTCTGGCGACCATTTACATTTACTACTGGGCAAATTTACTAATGATTTAGTATATCTGCGAGACCTACAGAGAAAGTCTACAACGAGGCTTGTCAAGAAAGCTTTCAATACTGCGATACTTGAGGTGATGAATATTGATCATCGAAGTTACAAGCCACAAAAAAGTTATCGCGGTCAAGCCAAAAGGCGTGCACCTCAATGGGTGGTTAAAGCCGCTCGCCGTAATCAAGAAATTGACGATAAAGCGAATGAAACAACGCAGCGATTAATGAAGCTGATGAGTCAGGCAACTAAGTGGTTAGAAGCATTCAAGTCAGAAGACTCTAGGCAAATGAATCGACAATACAACCGTATGAAAAAAGAACTTAACTTGGTCGACACCCTAGATGCCTCTGTGGAAGATAAAGAGTTGTCGGTAATGTTAAAAACACTGTTGGAGAAAGTCGATAACAAGAGAAGTGGCGACGGTGAAAGCGAGCTGAAAAAAAGTTTGCGTCGTCTTTTTTAAATTTCTACAGTTAAGAAAAATGATGACTAAACTCATACACTTTCCTTATTGCTACCGCCTAGCAATTGTTGAAATAGCTGAAAAGAATCTACGGCAGCGATACAAAGAAAACGATTTATCATTTGAATATGTGTCATTCACCATGATGGTCACCCCTCTGCTAGAAAGGTTAGGCATCAAAGCCGAAGGGGAATTAAACTTTGGCTTTAGCGATGGCAGCGCTAAAAGAGTCGCTGCCTTAGTTGGTGAAATACTTTGGAATGATATGAGAGAGAATCGAGTTCACTATATCTTTTCTGAACAAATTAATAAGGTGCATTCGTGCCCTTTCCAACTTTCTAGCCAGAGGAAGTCTTTGCTTGAGTGATGAATGGATAGGGAGTTGTATTATCACAATAGTCAATTGATCTAACTTTAAAATAAACTAGATAAAAAATGAAAAACTTCTTTAATTTAAGTAGTATAGGTTGCTGATTCTGAATAAATTTTTAACAAATAATGAAAAAACTACTTAATTTTGCAAAGACATTTCCGTACTTTACAACAATGTTTCTAGTGGCGTTGTTCGCAGTGGGTAAAAACACCTTCCATATTATTGAAGCCCCCTATGCATTAGCGCATCTAGGTGGGTACTTTAGTGATGGATACCTTGATAGAGGCGCGTACTTTAAATCTCCATACACTTTTTTTTCTGCAATGACAGGTCGCGATGAACTAGGGTTTCTGATCGTGATGTCTATTGTTCTTGCGATTATCTTCCCTTTAGTGCGCTTTATCGCTAAAAAGGTAATGAAGACAACTTACGCTCTTTCTGTACCAAAACGACTAGCTCTATGGGTTCTGGAAATCGTTCCAGCAGGTGCAATCTTAATTACTTATATTGCAGCTGTAATCTTCCCTCGTACCGTGATGATTGAAAACCATCAAGCTATCCACAGCACAGATTACCGCGTGGGTGACACAGCTGTTTTCATAGATTTCACCATGGGCTCTATCTATGTAATGGTTCAGGCTCTACTACTGCTAATCCCTGCGATGCTTGCTCACAAGTTCTTTACTAAAGACATTAAGTCAGCTTCTCAGCTAGAGACAGAAGCGTCAGCGTAATAATTCGCTTACGATATTACCGAAAGGTCAGCTTAATAAGCTGACCTTTTTTAAGTTTAAATGTAGTTTGTAGTTGCACGGTTATAGTTTTCCAGAACGTTACCGAACCACGCTCACACAAAGCCTTATTGTACTCTTCCCAGTTAGTTATCTTCTTTTTTGCTTACCCATGCCACTACCTCTCTAATCATCACAAAAGATCAGATCGCGCAGGACTTGGGAAAGGTTCAACTGATTTAGCCATCAAAGCCGAAGGGGAGTTAAACTCTGGCTGTAGCGATGACACCGCCAAAAGAGTCGCTGCCTTAGTTGCTAAAATACTTTGGAATGATATGAGGGCGAATAATTTTCGTTACCTCTCCCCCCCGATTAGATCACATCAATATTTGATTTTTCAGATATAATCAGCACAAATTTTCATATTCAATGTGCTGATTATAATGACTAACAACAACTTCTCTTCAACAGCCGCATTCCTGTGGTCGGTGGCTGACCTCCTACGTGGTGACTTTAAGCAATCTCAATACGGTCGTATCATCCTACCGTTCACACTACTAAGACGCCTAGAGTGTGTATTAGAAGAAACCAAGCCAGAAGTGATTGCTAAGTTTGAAGCAGTAAAAGCAATGCCAGTAGAAGCGCAAGAAAAGCTTTTAACGCACACGGCAAAGCTAAGCTTCTACAACACCTCTAAGATGGACTTAAACCGCCTTGGTGAAACAGGTGTCGCAAGCAACCTAGAGAGTTACATTCAGTCATTCAGCCCTAACGCTCGTGAAATCTTCGAGCACTTCGATTTTTTCAACACCATCGACAAGCTTGAAGAAGCAGACCTACTCTACAAAGTCGCTAAGCAGTTCGCTAAAACAGACCTACACCCAAACACCATCAGTAACTACGGCATGGGTTTAGTGTTTGAAGAGCTAATCAGACGCTTTGCAGAAAGCTCAAACGAAACAGCGGGTGAGCACTTTACCCCAAGAGACATCGTTCGCCTGACCACATCATTGGTATTCAGCGATGATGATGAAGTGCTAACCCAATCTGGCTTAGTGCGCTCTATCTATGACCCAACAGCGGGTACAGGCGGCTTCCTATCTTCGGGTATGGAGTATGTGCACGAGCTAAACGAAAAGGCATCACTGTCAGCATTTGGTCAAGAGCTTAACCCAGAGTCTTACGCTATCTGTAAAGCAGACATGCTTATCAAAGGGCAGAAAGTCGATAACATTAAGCTAGGTAATACCCTATCGAACGACCAACTGCGTACCGAGAAGTTTGACTACATGCTGTCAAACCCGCCATTCGGTGTGGATTGGAAGAAGATTCAAAAGCACATTAACGATGAACATAAAGAGAAAGGTTTTGAGGGGCGCTTTGGTGCGGGTCTACCTCGTGTCTCTGATGGCTCACTGCTGTTCTTGATGCACCTTGTTAGCAAAATGCGACCACAGCATGAAGGTGGCTCTCGTATTGGTATCATCCTTAACGGCTCGCCATTGTTTACAGGTGGTGCAGGCAGCGGTGAGAGTGAGATTCGTCGTTACATCCTAGAGAACGACCTACTTGAAGCGATTGTCGCTCTACCTACCGATATGTTCTACAACACGGGTATCGCTACCTATGTCTGGATTCTATCAAGCCATAAGCTAGAACACCGTAAAGGTAAGGTTCAGCTAATCAACGCATCAAAAGAGCGCGCAAAAGCGGGTGGTCGAGGTCGCAGCGGTGGTGCTGAAGTTGAGGGTCATGATGAGCACGTATTCTACTCTGCAATGCGTAAGTCACTTGGCAGTAAGCGTAAAGAACTAACCGAAGAGAGCATCGAGACTATCGTAAAAACCTACGGTCAATTTGCTGAGAACGGCTTTAGTAAGCTATTTGACTACAAAGAGTTTGGCTACCGCAGAATCACGGTTGAACGTCCACTGCAATTGGCTATCTATCCAAAAGATGAAGCTCGCCTAGAAGCCCTACAAGCCGATAAAGCATGGGCGAAGCTAGATGAAGCACTACAACAAGCGGTTCTTGATGCGCTAGCCTCTTTTGATGAAGAGAAGCTGCTATCTCGTGACATCTTCAACAACGCCCTAAAAGCATACTTAGCTCCAGCGAAGCTAAGCGCAGCACAGCTAAAACTTATCGTGAAACACCTTGGCGAGCACGATGATGCAGCCGAAGTATGCAAGACCAAAGGCAAGGTAGAAGCCAACCCAGAACTACGTGATAACGAGAACGTGCCACTAACGGAAACCGTTGAGGATTACTTTGCTCGTGAAGTATTACCACACGTTCCAGACGCTTGGATTGATGAAAGTAAAACCGATGAAAAAGATGGCGAAGTGGGTATTGTCGGCTATGAGATCCCATTTAACCGCCACTTCTATGTGTACGAGCCACCAAGAGCATTAGAAGCGATTGATGCAGATTTGGATGCAGTATCGGCTGATATTATGCAGTTGCTTCAAGAGGTGCATTCGTAATGGTTGGGCGTTATAAAGCTTATTCAGAGTACAAAGATTCAGGTGTCGTATGGGTTGGTGATATTCCTAGTGATTGGTCGATGTGGAAACTATCACATGCATTTAATGAAATTGGATCAGGAACAACGCCACCAACAAGTAATGAAGAATGGTTCAAAGGTGACATTCCGTGGATTACTACAGGGGAACTTCGAGAGAAAGTAATTACAGATACCAAAAAGAAGCTGTCTGAAGATACTTTAAAATCCTTTCCCACACTAAGGAAATACCCAGTAGGCTCTATAGCTATTGCCATGTATGGTGCAACGATTGGTCGACTAGGCATCTTTGGTGTAGAAGCAACAACAAACCAAGCTTGCTGTGTAATGACTGCTTCTAAGCAATTAGAAAACAAATACCTTTTCTATTGGTTATGGGCATTCAAAGAGGAGATCATTCAGCTGTCCTCTGGAGGTGGTCAACCAAATATTAATCAAGAGAAAGTTGCATCATTAAAAGTTTCTGCACCAGTAAAAAGCGAACAACAAAAAATCGCCAACTTCCTCGATCACGAAACAGCCAAGATCGACACCTTAATCACCAAGCAAGAAAAGCTGATTGAGCTGTTAAAAGAAAAGCGCCAAGCGGTAATTTCTCACGCTGTAACCAAAGGACTTAATCCACAAGCACCTATGAAAGATTCTGGTGTGGAATGGTTGGGTGAAGTGCCAGAGCATTGGGTTGTTTCCCCTATCAAGCATTTCATAAGTGACCGAAAAGGGGCTGTAAAAGTAGGTCCTTTTGGTAGCCACTTGAAGAATACGGATATGTTGGGTGAAGATGTAAAGGTAATAGCTCAAAAAAACGTAATATCAAAAGATATTAGAGTGGGAGAAGCATTTATATCTTGGGAAAAGTACGAAGAATTAAAAGCTTTCACTATAGAAAAGGGCGACTTGCTTATCACTACTCGAGGCACACTTGGACGTACCTTTATTTACGATACCGATACATTGGGTATTCTGCATCCTTGTCTAATCCGTTTGCAGTGTAATGAAAACAAGATTATGCCTGATCTGTTAGCTTTGATTATTGAACGCAGTGGGTACGCTATGGAGCAGATTCTTGTTTCAAGTAATTCCACCACGATAGAAGTTATCTACTCAGAGTCATTGATAAATACAATCATTACGTTACCAGCATCTTTGTCTGAACAGTGTGAACTATTTGATTATATAGAAAATCAAGATGCTAAATTTTCAAACCTTATTACTAGCGCAGAGCGCTCTATCGAGCTAATGAAAGAACGCAAAACAGCCCTTATATCAGCAGCAGTAACAGGCAAGATTGACGTGCGTCACTTCACCTTGAAAGACGGGGAGGTTAACTAATGTCAGATGCAGCACAGGAAAAGGTATTTCAAAATGACATCCTTGACCAAATGCAATCTCACGGTTGGCTGGTGGGTGAGTCAAACAAGTACAACAAAGAGCTAGCCTTATACCCTGAAGACGTCATTGCCTTTGCTAAGCAATCGCAACCTGAACAATGGGATAAGCTAGCCAAGCACTACCCAGAGACAGACCGAAACCCAACCGCTACAGCAGACGCACTACTAAAGTCACTAGAGCGAGAGCTAAAAAGCAAAGGCACGCTATGGGTTCTGCGTAACCAAGTGAAAGATCGCGGCGCGAAGTTTAGCCTTTGTAGCTTTAAGCCTGACCATGACTTAAACCCAGATGCTACCGCTCGTTATGAGCAAAACATTTTGCGTGTTGTACCTGAGCTGGTGTACTCACCGCATACAACTCCAGAATTTAAGGGGGATAAGGTTGCTAAAAGGTACAGAATTGACTTAACGCTATTCGTTAATGGTATTCCTATCGCTACCTGTGAGCTGAAATCTGAATTTAAGCAGTCGATTGATAATGCCAAAGTTCAGTACATGAAAGACAGGCAGCCAAAAGATCCAATAACCAATAAACCAGAGCCACTATTAACCTTTAAACGTGGTGCATTGGTTCACTTTGCTGTTAGCCAATACAACGTGGCAATGACTACTCGCCTCAATGGTAAAAGTACGTTCTTCTTGCCGTTTGACCAAGGTACGGCTGATGGTGGTGCAGGCAACGACCAACCAGAGAACGAGAGCGAATACGCTACCGCTTACCTTTGGAATGAGATCTTCCAGAAAGACAATCTATTACTGATTCTTGGTCGCTATATTCACCTCGAAGTGAAAGATGAAGAGCAACTAGACGGCTCAATCAAAACCAAAGAAACCATGATATTCCCTCGTTATCACCAGTGGGCGGTAGTATCAAAGCTACTGAACACGGTAGATATGGAGGGAACAGGTAATAAATATCTGATTCAGCACAGTGCTGGCTCGGGTAAATCTAACTCGATTGCTTGGTTATCCCACCAACTGGCATCAAAGCATTACTACACCGATCACCCAGAGCTAAGCAAGCAAACAGGTGATAAGGTGTTTGACTCGGTGATTGTTATCACTGACCGAACGGTACTGGATAGCCAACTGCAAGACACCATCTATCAGTTTGATCATAACGAGGGCATGATTGCTCGTGTGAACAGAGAAGAGGCACAAGGCAGTAAATCTAGCCAATTAGCAGGAGAGCTAAAGGCAAGCACCTCAATCATCATCGTCACCATTCAAACATTCCCTCATGTGCTTGAAGCTATTCGCAAAGACTCAACACTTGCAGGTCGTAGCTATGCGGTAATTGCCGATGAAGCGCACTCAAGCCAAACAGGCACAACCGCTCGTAAGCTGCGTGAAGTGCTTATGGCTGAGCAACTAGAGGGAGATGAAGAGCTTGATAGTGAAGATATGCTGCGCCTGTCTCTTGAAGCTCGTAAAGGCTCAAATAAGATCAGCTACTTTGCTTTCACAGCAACACCAAAAGGTAAGACGCTAGAGTTATTTGGTCGCCCTGAAGACCCAGACGCACCATTAAGCGATGACAACAAGCCATTGCCATTCCATGTTTACTCGATGCGCCAAGCGATTGAAGAGGGTTTCATTCTCGATGTTCTGCAAAACTACACCAGTTATCGAGTTGCCTACCAATTAGCACACGACAACCCAGCGTCAGACCAAGAGGTAGACAGCAAGAAAGCCGCAACCAAGATGGCGAAGTGGGTTCGTTTGCACCCGCATAATATCGCCCAGAAAGTGGAAACCATCATTGAACACTTCAATAGCAAGATTAAGCACTTGTTAGGTGGTGAGGCAAAAGCGATGGTTGTCACCAGTAGTCGTTTAGAGGCGGTGCGTTATAAGCTTGCCTTTGAAAAGTATGTCGAGAGTAAAGGCTATGAGAACGTGAATGCGATGGTGGCGTTCTCTGGTGAGGTGAATGACCCAGATTTACCTGAAGAGCAGTTCACAGAAAAGACCATGAACCCTAAGCTCAATGGTCGTGACATGCGTAAAGCATTTGATACCGCTGACTATCAAGTAATGTTGGTGGCAAACAAGTTTCAGACGGGTTTTGACCAACCTAAACTAGTGGCAATGTATGTTGATAAACCACTAAAAGGCGTTGAATGTATCCAGACACTTTCACGCCTAAACCGAACCTGTAAGGGCAAAGATAAGACATTCGTTCTCGATTTTGTGAACGACCCAGAAGAGATCTTGAATGAGTTTAAGGTTTACTTCCAAACCGCTGAGCTAGCTGGCGTATCTGATCCAAACATTGTTTATGACCTAATGAACAAGCTTGCGGAAGCGGGTATCTACCAGTGGATCGAGGTTGAGTCTTTCGTTGAAGCCTACAACAGTAAACAAACGAACCAAGCAAAACTTGCTAATCTTTGTAAGCCAGCTGTTGACCGCTTTACGATCCGCTACAAAGAAGCCACGCAAGTTCTTCAATCGGCACAAGCTGAGCTGTCAAAAGCCAAGATTGAGAAGAACGACAAAGCGATTAAGTATTGCGAGAACAGTGTTAAGAATGCCAAAGAGGCACGAGACATTCTTGAGGTATTTAAGAAAGACCTAATCTCGTTCTACCGCTACTACGAATTCACCTCACAGATCGTAGACTTCGATGACTTTGAGCTAGAAAAGCTAAGTGTATTCGCTAAGCACCTACACCCATTACTTCGCCTAGATGTTGTCGAGGATGATGTAGACCTGTCAGATGTTGTAATGACGCATTACCGCCTACATGAGCAGC
This sequence comes from Pseudoalteromonas sp. G5_S1_14_S5, assembly GCF_054968605.1. Taxonomy (NCBI): domain Bacteria; kingdom Pseudomonadati; phylum Pseudomonadota; class Gammaproteobacteria; order Alteromonadales; family Pseudoalteromonadaceae; genus Pseudoalteromonas; species Pseudoalteromonas sp. G5_S1_14_S5. The sequence continues at coordinate 41,455 of NZ_JBQKUM010000034.1, forward strand.
GTGAAGCAGACTTGCAACTAGGGTACAAAGTTGGTGAAGAACAGAAACATTATCTTGCTCCAACCAAGGAGGGCTCAGGCGCAACACCGAAAGACCCCAAAACCGAGCTACTTAACGAAATCATCGAACGCATGAATGGCTTGTTTATCGAAGACGGGCTATCAGAGAACGATATGCTCAACTACGCAAACACCATCATGGGTAAGGTCGCTGAAAATGAAGTAGCAATGGATCAGGTGAAGAACAATACCAAAGAACAAGCGATGTTAGGTCAGTTCCCTGAAGCAATTCAAACAGCCATTATTGAGAGTATGGAAACCCATAATGAGATGGCGATGAAAGCACTGTCTGAGGAGTTGGTTTCTAAAGGTATTGCGAGCTTGGTGTTTGATATGCTGGTGCGTGGCGGGGCAAAGCAATAGAACTCAACCTCGTTTTTTGATGCTGTAAACGCAGTTTGCAGATCAAGAAGCGAGGCTCTGCGAATGCAGAATTGTACTTAATACCATCAATGTGTGGAATATGTGGGGGATGTGGACATACCTACTATTTACTCTGATTTAGTTCATTCATAGACCGCACTATACCTGTGCGGTTTTTTTAAGATAAGCAAAAAAATTTGCATCGCCACTAAATAAGATTCATGTTTAAGAAAAATGATTCTTATGAAAGAAAAGAATGATGTTTTAACCCCAGCAGAAGTACAAAACAAATTTGAGTTTTCTTGGGGAACTCCTCAACCCATCCCTGAAGATGAAGAGCGATTTGACTTAAAAAGTGTGAAGCCTCTTCATCCGCAAATGTTGCCCAAAGCGCTGAGAGCCTATTGCTATAGTGCAGCGTATTCACTTAACAATACCGCGCCTGACTTTTTAGCTGTCACTTTAATTTCAAGTTTGAGTATTGTCCTCGGTGGCAACGTGGCGGTGCAGCCGAAACAAAATGATAGTTGGTCGCTCAATCCAATATTTTTCTCGATGATTGTTGGCTATGCCTCAGACATGAAAAGCCCTGCGCTCAATGCTGGCGTCAGATTTTTGCAAGAGCTCCAGAAAAACGCACTTGAAGAAGACAATAAGCTGAAGAACATCCTTTACGCCTCCAATAAAAGGCGTTATGAAAAAGAGTATAAGCAGTTGATATCCGAACTCGATGCAGCCACGGAGCAGGAGGATGATCTGCTAGCCATGGAGTTAGCAGGGCGATTATCTAACTTGATTGAGCCTGAGGCTCCACTCGCTAGAGAGCTTGTTTGTAATGACACTACAATGGAGGCGGCTTGTCAGTTATTAGAGACAAACCCCAGTGGTGTGCTCTGTGTGAGAGATGAATTGAGCGGGTGGTTCGACTCATTAAGGAAAAATGGTCGAGAGGAAGAAAGAGCGTTTTACCTTACTGCACATGATGCCTCGAATAGTGAATATAAACAAAATCGAGTGACGAGAAAAAATATCGTGCTGAAACGATTATGTATGTCTGTCGTTGGCGGTATCCAACCCAAAATGCTCCGAAGAGAGGTTATTGAGAAGCTCAAAGGTGTCAAAGACGACGGGTTACTCGAACGATTTTTGCAGATGGGTGTCATGCCTGATATCCACGACATTAAAGCTACAGATACAAAAATTGATGGCGACCTCACCAAAGCTGTGATGAAATTTTTTGAGTTATTTAGCCAGTTCGATACACCGCTTGAACCAGTGACATTCACCTTTAGTCCCGAAGCTCAAAAACGTTGGGATACTTGGAATAAACAAGCAGTAGAAAGACAGCTATCAGCGACAGAATCGCTTCAATCGTTCTATGGAAAAAGACCAGCCCACTGTGCCAAGTTAGCGCTAGTGTTCCACCTTGTCGAACAAGCTACAGAGCAATTACATGAGACGTCATTTAAGCCGAATCTGCGAATATCTAAGCGTGCCCTACTGCAGGCTATCAGTTGGAGCAGTTATCTAGAGCTACATGCACAACGTATTATTGCGTTATCAAACTCTAAAATCATCAGTTATGAATCTGCGAAGAAGCTGGAGTCCAAACTAAGACACTTATACCCACATTTCACCGCGCAAGACATTGCGTGGGCAAAATGGAAAGATCTGAAAGACAAATATGAACGTGCTGATGCGATTCAAATGCTAGAAAAACTGGGTTATATCGTTGAAGACCAGATCCCCTCAAAAAATGACGGTCGACTCGTCAAAGGTTATCGTGTACACCCTTGTTATATTGATTGATGCTAGCTAGCAGTGCTCAATTAACCATTTGAAAAGTAGCCACCATTCGTTGAACTTGAACTGAGTGGTGGCACTGGAGGGCGTTAGGCTTAACTTGAGCTCTACCGAGTAGAAAGCTCGATCAACCGTAAGTAGTGCCCATAGAGAATTTTTGTACTCTGATTACCTGTTATTTTTCCAATCTCTTCCAGACTTTTCCCAGTTTTGTGCATGGTTGTGACTGCATGGGCTTTTAAGTCTCTGAATTGGTAGTCTTCGATTCCTGCTTTTCTTACAGCCTTACGGAACGCAGCGCTGATGCTACTCCCAATATAAGGGAATATTCGCGGGTCATCATCCGCCTTCCTTTGTATTTGCCTTTCAATTAGATGAACCTGTGATTCAGTTAGCTGTATCACTGTTGTTGGCTTTCGGCACGTTGGACTTTTTCTGTTTCGTATGGTTAGGGTCTGTTTATCTCTGTTGTAGTCATCCCAAGATACTTTTGTTATCTCTCCTTGTCTTGAACCTATTTCACTAGAGAGCTCAACAATGTCATCCAAAGGAAGTGCTGTATTTTCCGCTTTCACGAATTTCATTAGTCGTTTCATCTCTTCGCTTTTTAAAAGGCGTTCCCGTGGTATGCTTTGTGCTATGACTTTGCGTTGACGAAGGACGTCACATGCATCTTTGAAAACCTCAGCATCGAATTTTAAAGTAAATATGGCTTTTGCTTGCTTGAGAGCTGACTTCAAATTTGAAAAATCTACGCTGATAGTTGCAGGTGAGATAGCTGGGTTTCTTGTTTGCCTTTCTTCAGCGTGTTCAATTAAGTGGCTCGGCATGAGATAGGCGAGCTCAATGTTGGCAATAGAAAACCCCTTTAACATCTTTAGATTTGAAATGACCTTTTGGCTTGTTGTTTTCAAAAATGTCTGATCAGACATTAGCTTATCTAAAGCGCATCCTACGGTAACTTTTTTGTTGCGCTTTAGATAAACTAATCCCTTGTAGCCTTCTTTTTTTTCAATTTGCTTCGCCTCTTCTAGCCATCGTGTTGCTCCTTGTCTTGAATCAAATGTTCTGCAAACTTCAATTAATTTTTTTCCAAAGAGGTACTTTCTAATACGAGCCTTATATCTTAACTCATCTTTTCTTCTTACTACTTCAATCATTGTTGCCATGTCGCCTTTACTTATGTGTGTGACTTTATCTGTGGCTCAATCTATAATTGAGGCAGGTGCCAGCGCAAATAATCCGAATGATTTTAGTAAATTAGGTGATTTGGTGTACCAAAGTTGAGATAAGATGTTTTAGTGCCAAGAAAGCGAGGGCACATTCCTCCTCGCTTCATTGGTTCAGAGTTAGCGGTTATGCATGGCTTCTACCCCTAATCTAAGATAGATATTGTTAAGAACATTGATGTCTCGATGTCCTGTGATCTTACTTATTTGAACTACATCTAGCCCTCTCTCAAAGAGCCTACAAGCTCCTTCAGCTCGCAAGTCATGATACCTAAGATCTTGAATACCATTAGCTTTAGCGACTCTTTGCCATGCTGCGGTGATAGATCTCGCTTCTACTGGGAAAATAAGGTCATTGACTCGTGGTTGTCGCGAAATTATATCTTTAGTTTCTTTATCTAGAGGGATAGTGGTGTTGTTCCCGAATTTGTGGCGAGGATTCTTTCTATTTCGTACTACAAGTGTTGCTGAGGAGCTATTAAAGTCATCCCAGCGTAGCTTCGTGATTTCGCTTACTCTCATGCATGTGTTAATAGATACATGAAAAATATCTACTAAAGGTATGTGTGAAGCATGATGTTGCTGCCTTTGAAGTAAACCCTCCTCCATAATTCTTAACTCTTCAGGGGTTGGACGTCGATCCCTCTGGTTTGATCTACCAATTAGCCCGTAATGAATCAGCGATGGTATAGCCTCATGGTGAGCCTGTGTATTCGCTTTATACCCAAACATGGCATTAGCTACATCAAGAACGCTTTTTAGGTAGGTAATATCATGATAAATGGTTTGAGGTTGGGGGCACGAATCTTCAGCTTGTCTCATTTTGCAGTGTTTGATGAGGTCATAAGCTCGTATTTCATCGGAGTACAACAGTGCTAACGGGTATGTTCGCAGTCGACTCAATACAGCATGTTTTGAGCGACCAATAGTTGGTGCTATAACGGGGTCATTCAGATAAAGCGTTATGAGGTCACCGATCGTTATGGGCTTAGACTTTGCGCTACCATCAGGAATGCCGTTTGTCTCTAGATTCTCAAGTGTCTCTGCTGCCCACTTTTTTGCGTCAGTGCGTTTATCAAACGTCTTTGACTCTTCATACAGCTTCTTCCCTTTGCGGGTGAGTCGGATACGAGCTTTATATTTTGTTCCCGTTTTTCTCTTGATTGTTTCTATTGTAGATGTCGCCATTGTAAACCTCTTTTATTGATTGAAAGAGGCTGTTTCTAGTGTGAGTTTTGTCACGAAATGTCAGTGTGTGTATAATTCACCGCATTTCGTTTTTATTGTCCCTCAAATTGTCCCCTAAAATGTCCCTTGGGGGACAATTAGGGGTGTTTGAGTGTTTCAACCTTGCAACAGTTAATTGAACGGTGTCTTTTTAAGTTGTTGCTTTATAAGGAATAATTTTAATGTATCAATCAAATAGATTTTCCGTTGCACCCATGCTCGATTGGACTGACCGCCACTGTCGTTACTTTCACCGTTTGCTCTCTCAGCAGACTCTTCTGTACACGGAAATGGTAACAACAGGCGCGATCTTACACGGTAAGGGCGATTTCCTAGAATACAGTGAGCAAGAGCACCCACTGGCTCTTCAACTTGGTGGTTCAAATCCAGTCGATCTTGCGGCTTGTGCCAAGCTTGCAGCTGAGCGTGGTTATGATGAAGTAAACCTTAACGTAGGTTGTCCTTCAGACCGAGTTCAAAACGGTCGCTTTGGTGCGTGCTTAATGGCGGAGCCAGAACTAGTAGCCGATTGTGTATCAGCAATGAAAGAAGTCACTGATATTCCAATCACGGTGAAAACTCGCATTGGTATCGATGAGCAAGACTCTTATGAGTTTCTGACGAAGTTCATCTCAACGGTTTCTGAAAAGGGTGGCTGTGAGCAATTCACCATTCACGCACGTAAAGCTTGGCTGAGTGGTCTGAGCCCGAAAGAGAACCGTGAGATCCCACCTCTGGATTATGATCGTGCTTATCAGATCAAGAAAGACTTCTCAGATCTAGTGATCGCAGTAAACGGCGGTATCACCACATTAGAGCAGACAAAAGAACATCTTCAGCACCTTGATGGCGTGATGATTGGTCGTGAGGCTTACCATAGCCCATTTATTCTGGCGGAAGTGGACCAACAGATCTTCGGCTTAGATACGCCAATCAAGAAACGCTCACAAGTTGTCGAAGAGATGTACCCGTACATCGAACGTGAGCTTTCAAAGGGTGCAAGCTTGGGACACATTTCTCGTCATATGCTTGGCCTGTTCCAAAGCATGCCGGGTGCAAGACAATGGCGTCGTTACATCAGCGAAAATGCGCATAAGAAAGGCGCGGGCATCGAAGTCATGCAGACAGCATTGGCTAAGATTCCTAAAGAGCTGAACGTATAGGTTAAATTCGCCATTTAAGGCTAAATTTACCACTCTGATTTATTTGAAAAGCCACGCATGAGAATGTGTGGCTTTTTATTTGTTTGATAAATAGGGTTTTTATTGGTTTTGGTGAATTGGTACAGAAGCTGCAACGTTAGGGATTAGGAAAGATAGGTCATTAACTCATTAGGGAGACCATTATGTTTGAATTAATCTTTGTTCTTATTTTCGTTGCTACGCTACTTGTGACAGGTATTACCTTTATGACGGTATTAGTGGCAACTGGAGTCGCATTAGCCGTAATGTTGCTACTTGGTATGATGAGTGTGGTGTTTAAATTAATGCCTTGGTTGATTGTGATTGCAATCGGTGTGTGGTTTTTCAAAAACTTTGTACATAGCTCGAATCAGAGACGCTACTAAAGTCATGACACCGTCAAAGATCGGCTTGCTGTCGGTTTATCGTTTTAGTCTTTAAGATGTGTGGTAGAATTTTCCCCAATAATCTATGAATGTGCATACACTTAGCACAACGATATGGAATTGGAGCTATCTCAAATGAATAAAATGCCATTAATTGCTTTAGTGGGAATGCTATCTTTAAGTTCAGCGGTATCTGCTGAGGAAGAGTTTTCTTACACGGCTAAAGTCGGTGCCGATATGTGGTGGGGAAGTACCAAGCTAAACGAAGCGAGACAAAACGAAGACTCTAACTCTCCTTCTGTGTATTTCGCATTTGAGCATAATGCCCCAATCCTACCAAATGCAAGCTTCCGATATTCTACGGCCGATACAACATTGTTAGCATTTGATAAGTACGACTACACATTCTACTACACGTTGCTAGAGCACAAGTCGATGAACTTCGATGCAGGTGTGACTTTTACGCAGTATGCAAACTCGCACTATAAAGATCCTTACAGTTCGAAAACGACAAGTTTTGATGAGTTGACCTGGAGCTTCTATGGTAACGCAGAATTGAATGTCCCAAATACTCAGCTTGATATCATCGGTACCATGGAATTTGGTGATAGCAATGGCATTAAGAGTACTGATTTGATGGCAGGTGTTCAGTACCGTATTTCACTGGCAGAGACTAAAATAGCATTGCGTGGTGGCTATCGTGTGATTGACCTTGATTCGGACAAGTTCTTCTCTTCAGAGCTGAATAGACATTCCGATACGGACAAAGAACCTGACCCTTCGGATGAGCCACAGCCGGGGCCACCTAAATCGTTTGTCATGTTAGATGGCTGGTTTGTTGGTGCAGAGGTGCGATTCTAAGTCGACCCTAAAGAACATCTAAAACCCATTTAAGAACGCCGCTTTGTTAAGTGGCGTTTTTTATATCTGTTGGTTAGACCCAAGCATCTGGAGGTTACTTGGGTATATATCTTTCTGGAATGAGTTAGCACATTCATCACTTTCGACCATCCTTATACAGAAAGCTGATTAACGTCTATTCTTATAAGGTCTATGTTGTTGGTTCAGAACAAGGGATGGAATATGACACTCAATGAATTACGCAATTTATATCGAGAAAATGTGTTAGTTGAAGCCATTATAGAGCCCTCAATACAAGAAGGGTGTTGGGTTGTGGAGTTTCGCCATATGGGCGGCGGCTTTGTTCTGCTTACTGATGCCCATGGTGAGGAGTGTCATTACGCAGATTTAGACCTAGCCTCTAAGTCGGCAATGGCGGTGGGCTTTCAACAAGTTCGTATTGAAAACCAGTAGCCCATTAACCCATTCAATTGCTTTTTACTTCCAAAAAGTTATAAAACATACTTTTCTATTCTTTCTTGTTATTAAAAGGAGTGGTTAATCTATCGTCACGCAATGATTAGGGATGTCGTGACCATGTCTTTAAATAAGAAAGAGTCTTCACAAAATAATAATGCACAGTCTGGGGCGAACGAGCTGCCTGGATTAGCTGCACCGCTTAATGACCTACAACTGGGTCATCTTCAACAAACGGTTTCCGAATTATCTTCTCAGCAACTGGCATGGGTCAGTGGTTACCTATGGGGTGTGAGCCAAGCTCAACCTGTGGGTGCAGCCGCACCGATCACTCAGGCAGCTGCGGCGGTTGCTGCAAAACCTGCTGGCAAGCTCAGCATTATCTTTGCTTCTCAAACCGGTAATGCGAAAGGTGTCGCTGAATCACTTGAGGCAGAAGCAAAAGCCCTAGGCATCGCCGTCGAGCTTTTCGATGCCAGTGATTACAAAGGCAAAAACCTAGCTAAAGAGACGCACGTCATTTTCGTGGCTTCAACTAATGGCGAGGGTGAAGCGCCAGATAACGCGATTGAGCTGCACGAATTCCTACAATCAAAGAAAGCGCCGAAGCTATCAAACTTACAATATGGCGTGATTGGTCTGGGCGACTCAAGCTACGAGTTTTTCTGCCAAACGGCGAAAGACTTCGATAACTTCCTATCTAAGCTTGGTGCTAAATCATTTGTTGACCGTCTTGACTGTGACGTGGATTACGAAGCGGCAGCAACAGAGTGGCGTGCTAAAGCTCTATCACAAGTACAAGAAACACTGTCGACAGGCGCTGAGGCCGAGGTAGTTCAATTACCAGTAGGTCAAGCCGCTGCTGGCCATTCACAATACACTAAACAAAATCCATACACCGCAACATTGCTAACAAGCCAAAAGATCACGGGTCGTGATTCGGGTAAAGATGTTCGTCATATCGAGATTGATCTGGATGAGTCCGGTATTACTTATCAACCGGGTGACGCACTGGGTGTGTGGTATGAAAACAGTTCAGAATTGGCGAATCAGATTCTTGCTAAGGTTGGGCTCTCTGGTATCGAGAGCGTAGATGTGGATGGTGAAAACCTTTCTATCCATAGTGCTCTAGTGAGTAAGTTCGAGATCACGGCTTCAAACCCTCAACTTGTCACTAAGTTTGCTGAGCTATCTGGCAGTAAGAAACTGTTAAAGCTGGTGGAAGATAAAGACAAGCTTCGTGAATACGCGGGCAACACGCAAATTGTTGATGTATTAGCTGAGAAGAAAACCAAACTATCGGCTGATGAGCTTTTAGGTCTGTTGCGTAAGCTTACACCACGTCTTTACTCAATCGCATCTAGCCAAGCTGAAGTGGATGAAGAAGTTCACCTAACGGTTGGCTTGGTTGAATACCAAAAAGGTGAAGAGTCTCGTTTAGGTGGAGCATCAAGTTTCCTAGCTCAGCGTTTAGAGGAAGGTGGTGAAGTGAAGGTGTTCGTAGAGAACAACAATAACTTTAAGCTACCACAAGACGAAAATACTCCAATCATTATGGTCGGTCCGGGTACTGGCATCGCACCATTCCGCAGCTTTGTTCAAGAGCGCGAAAACACAGATGCTCAAGGTAAGAGCTGGCTGTTCTTTGGCGACCGTACCTTTACTCAAGACTTCCTGTACCAAGTTGAATGGCAGAAGTACCTCAAATCTGGTGCGCTAACTAAGCTAGATGTTGCTTTTAGCCGAGACCAAAAAGAGAAAGTGTATGTGCAAGACCGCTTAATCGAGCAGGCAGAGCAAGTATGGCAATGGCTACAAGAAGGTGCGTACTTCTATGTTTGTGGCGACGCGACTCGAATGGCGAAAGACGTACATGAAGCGCTAGTGACGATTGCTGAAAACCAGGGCAATCAAAGCCGCGAACAGGCTGAGCAATATATTAATGATTTACGTAAAGCGAAACGTTACCAAAAGGATGTGTACTAATGAGCAAGCAAGTAATAGAGCAAGAAGTGCTAGGCCAAGTACTTGGTCCATTGGCTGACAATGAACGTCTAAAGCGTGAGAGTAATAACCTGCGCGGTACGATAGAACAGGACTTACAAGATCGTATCACTGGCGGCTTTACAGCAGATAACTTTCAACTGATTCGTTTCCACGGCATGTACCAACAAGATGACCGTGATATTCGTAACGAACGCGCTAAGCAAAAGCTAGAGCCTCTACATAATGTTATGCTTCGTGCGCGTATGCCTGGTGGCATCATTACTCCTAAGCAGTGGCTAGCAATAGATAAGTTTGCTGATGAAAGTACGTCTTATGGTTCAATCCGTTTAACGACCCGTCAAACGTTTCAGTTTCACGGCGTGTTAAAACCAAATATCAAGCTGATGCACCAAACGCTAAATAGCATTGGTATTGATTCAATTGCGACAGCGGGTGATGTAAACCGAAACGTTTTGTGTACGACAAACCCTATTGAATCTGAACTTCACCAAGAAGCCTATGAGTGGGCGAAGAAGATCAGTGAACACCTACTTCCTAAAACTCGTGCTTATGCTGAGATCTGGCTTGATGGCGAGAAATTAGAAACAACCGATGATGAGCCAATCTTAGGTAATAATTATCTACCGCGTAAATTCAAGACAACAGTTGTGATTCCACCACAAAATGACGTTGACGTTCACGCTAATGACCTTAACTTTGTCGCCATCTCTGAAGGTGGAAAGCTGGTGGGTTTCAACGTATTAGTCGGTGGCGGCTTAGCAATGACACACGGTGATACCTCTACTTATGCTCGTAAAGCTGACGACTTTGGTTTTGTGCCACTAGAAAATACGTTAGATGTTGCGGCAGCGGTTGTTACCACACAGCGTGATTGGGGTAACCGCTCAAACCGTAAAAATGCAAAAACTAAGTACACACTAGACCGTGTAGGTATTGATGTGTTCAAAGCGGAAGTTGAAAAGCGTGCGGGTGTTAAGTTCTCAGAAAGTCGCCCTTATGAATTCACAGAGCGTGGTGATCGTATCGGCTGGGTTGAAGGCATTGATGGTAAGCACCACTTAGCGCTGTTTATTGAAAATGGTCGCTTGCTTGATTTCCCAGGTAAAGCATTGAAAACCGGTGTCGCAGAAATTGCTAAGATCCACAAAGGCGATTTCCGTATGACTGCAAACCAAAACTTAATTGTTGCTGGTGTCCCTAAGAGCCAGAAAGCAAAAATTGAGAAGCTAGCTCGTCAATATGGTTTGATGGATGACGCGGTAAGTGAACAGCGTAAAAACTCGATGGCGTGTGTGGCATTTCCTACTTGTCCGCTAGCGATGGCAGAGGCCGAACGTTTTCTTCCTGAGTTTGTTACTGATGTTGAGGGGATTCTTAAGAAGCATGGATTACCGGAAGACGATAACATTATCCTTCGTGTAACCGGTTGTCCAAATGGCTGTGGCCGTGCAATGTTGGCTGAGCTTGGTTTAGTAGGAAAAGCGCCAGGTCGTTACAATATGCATTTAGGTGGCAATAAAGCCGGTACTCGCATTCCTAAGATGTATAAAGAGAACATCACATCAGCTCAAATCTTAGAAGAGATTGATTCGCTGGTGGGGCGTTGGGCTGCAGAACGAGAAGGCAACGAAGGGTTCGGTGATTTCACAATTCGAGCTGGCATCATCCAAGAGGTGATCATTTCAAAGAGGGATCTGCATGCATAATTCTGTCGCTTCAAAATTGAAGTTAGCAGAACTGCTCGCACTGACCAAGACAGAGCAGGTACTTCGTCTTGGACAGATTAATGCAGAGTTAGAACAGCTAACTGCTCTAGAAAGAGTGAAATGGGCACTAGAAAACTTAGAAGGGACACATGTTGTGTCTTCAAGCTTCGGAATCCAAGCAGCACTCATGCTGCACTTGGTCACTCAGGCAAAGCCGGATATTCCAGTTATCCTTACCGATACCGGGTATCTATTTCCAGAGACCTATCGCTTTATAGATGAGTTAAGCCAGAAGCTCACCTTAAACCTACAAGTATTTCGTGCTCAGCAAAGCCCTAATTGGCAAGAAGAGCAATATGGGAAACTGTGGGAGCAAGGATTAGAGGGTATTGAGAAGTACAACAAGCTAAATAAAGTCGAACCGATGAGAAGGGCGTTAGATGAACTTGAAGCTGGTACTTGGTTCTCCGGGTTGAGAAGAGAGCAATCCCAATCACGTGCAAACCTAGCAATATTGTCAATCCAAAATGGTGTGTTTAAGTTCTTACCTATAATTGATTGGACCAATAAAGATGTTCACTACTACTTAGAAGAGCACGGTTTGAGTTACCACCCACTTCGAGAACAGGGTTACCTTTCAGTTGGAGATACACATACAACTAAGAAGTGGGAGCCAGGTATGACAGAAGAAGAAACCCGCTTTAACGGGTTAAAGCGAGAATGTGGGCTTCATGAAGACGATGGCGAACAGTATGGCTCTGGTATTTAGGAGTATTGCTGATTAAAAAGCTGCTTTAGGGCAGCTTTTTTGCTTTTCTGGGGGCAAAAAAACAACTCCTGTGGATAACTCTGTGGTTAGTTTGTCGGTACTTTGTAGTTAAACTTGCATAAATAGAGTGTTGGTGGTTTATCCATCATGTAAGTCTTATTTTTGCATTTTTCTTAAATAAACACTTGCCAATATGTGCGACATCTCTATAATGCCGCCTCACTGACACGGCAGACGCCATAAGGCTTCAGCGAAGAATGTTGGTTAGCCAACTAGCTTCAAGCAAATATTCGCTTCTACTTTTAGAAAGTAGGAATTAATTTTAAAAAGTGTTTGACACTGAAAATTAAGTCGCTAGAATGGCCGCCTCTTCCGAAGTGATGTAAGTCACAATGAAGAGAAGTTCTTTAACAATTTAAACCTATCAATCTGTGTGGGCACTCGTTGATGAATATCAAATTGATTCTTAGGAATTACATTGATTTCAATGAACTGAGTGACCAATTCGAATTGGTACAGCCTTGAGCTGTTTGATTTCACTTTTTAAAGTGAAAACCAATAAGAGCACAGTCAATTCACAGTCACTATTCGTAAGCTTTTTGCTAAAACGAATGGG